>NZ_NPML01000013.1:0-300000 GCF_002252565.1 Petroclostridium xylanilyticum | reverse complement strand
CAATCAATTTCTAAAGGAATACAGTGATGTTTTAACGCCTGAGAAACAGCAGGTTCTTGATATTCAATATGATGATAAATATTATAAGATTTACCGTTCACCCATAGAAACCAAAGCAGAAAAAAATAGTGTTATAGGGACGCTCTTTATCATACAGGATGTAACTAACATCCGAAAATTGGAACAGATCCGAAGTGAATTTGTATCTAACGTTACTCATGAATTAAAAACTCCTCTCACTTCTATTAAAGGATTTATTGATACTTTAAAGAGTGGAGCCATACATGATGAGGAAGTTGCAGAGCGCTTTCTTGATATTATTGACATAGAAGCAGAAAGACTTACCGTGCTTATTGAGGATATTCTTGAACTTTCAGAGATAGAAACAATGAAACAGGATGTACGCATAGATGATTACAATTTAGAGGATATTATAAAAGAAGTCATTGATATTGTTTCGCAGAATGCAGAGAAGAAAAATGTACAGGTATATTATGATATGGAACCCTCCATCTCACAGGTACATGTCAATAGGGACCGGTTAAAACAAATGTTGATTAACCTTGTGGATAATGGAATCAAATACAACAACCCCGGTGGCGAAGTGCAGATTGTATGTAAAAGATTCAACAAAAATATAGAGTTTCATGTTTGTGATAACGGTATAGGAATTGCGAACGAACATATTCCACGACTGTTTGAAAGATTTTACAGGGTAGACAAAGGGCGTTCCAGAAACCAAGGGGGGACGGGATTAGGTCTTTCGATTGTGAAACATATTGTAAACTTATATAATGGAGATATTCAGGTGAAAAGTGAAGTTGGAAAAGGAACAGAGTTCATAATTAGATTGCCTATTGCGATATAGTTATTTAACAAATTTAGCATAAGGGGGGAAAGGCATGAGTACAAGGCATGGATTTGATGAAAGTTTGCGGGATTTGCACTATGATGTTGTACGTATGGCAAGTTTGGTAGAGAAGTCTATTGAAGAAGCTATTCTTGCTTTAAAACAAAAAGATAAAGAACTGGCACAAAAGGTAATACAACAGGATGACGAAATAGATGAGATGGAAAGAGCCATAGAAAAAAAGTGCATCAGGTTGATAGCTACCCAGCAGCCCCTGGCAAAGGATTTAAGACTGATTACATCCATATTGAAAATGATCACTGACCTGGAGAGAATTGCTGACCATTCTGCAGATATTAGCGAACTTATACTAAAGATTGCAGATGAAGAATATATAAAACCGTTGGTAAATATTCCTAAAATGGCATCCGTAGCCCGTGATATGGTTAGGAGCGCTATAGATGCATACATCAATAATGATATAAAAATGGCAGAGGATGTTTGTTCCAAGGATAGTACCGTAGATAATTATTTTGAGTCCATTATTAACGATTTGCAGGAACTTATGAGAAAAAACCCTCAGAATATCAATCAGGCTACCACCTTTATATTTATAGTCAAATATATAGAAAAAATCGCTGACCATGCAACAAACCTGGGGGAATGGGTAATTTATATTATTACCGGAAGGCATGAGAGTTTAAATACGTGAGTTTAAATAAACATTTGCTTTTTATTTGCGTATATATTAAAATAGTGAGGGAAAATAGGCGGAAATCATTACACAGTTTAATATATAAATAACACTAAGTATGTTACATTATTGTTATTTTGTTCACGGTTCACAGTTCTCAGTTCACAGAAATTAGCCAAGAAAATACCGTGAACCGTGAACTGTGAACTAAAATAGACAATGTAAAGTACTTAGTAATACTTATATAGTAAAAATATTTTTATCATTTTATAAAGAGGTACAGTACATGGAGTTTATTTCTGAAATCTTTGGACAATTACGTAATGAGTTAACAGTTCTCGCAATAGCTGCAGTGCCTGTATTGGAATTGCGAGGAGCCATTCCGGTAGGTATGGCGATGAATATGGACTGGAAAGTAGTATATATATTAAGTGTGTTGGGAAATCTAATACCAATACCATTTATTATTATATATATGCGGCCGCTGTTCTCATTTTTAAGGAAAACCAAATACTTTCAAGGAATAATACAACGGATTGAGCAGAGAACCATGAAGAAAGCTGAAACGGTAATGAAGTATAGTGCTTTTGGATTGTTTATATTTGTTGCAATTCCTTTTCCGGGTACCGGGGCATGGACGGGGGCTATGATAGCAGCGATGCTGGATATGAGAATGAAATATGCGATACCGGCTATATCCTTAGGGGTAATTGCTGCCGGTATTTTGGTAATGAGTATAAGCTATCATATATTTTAATGGTTGACTATTTTGTCGATATATGCTATATTATACTCGAATTAAATTAATAATAATTGTTTCCTTATCAAGAGAGGTGGAGGGACAGGGCCCTGTGAAACCCGGCAACCTGCGTCAGCGAAGGTGCCAATTCCTTCAGAATAAATGTTCTGAGAGATGAGGAGAAAGTGTGGTTAATTACCCCCTCTTACTGTCAGCAAGAGGGGTTTAATATTTTTATAAAAGGAGAGAACGTTATATGTCGAGAAAGTTATTTACATCAGAATCTGTTACTGAGGGACATCCAGATAAAATCTGCGATCAAATTTCTGATGCTGTTTTGGACGCAATATTTGAAAAGGACCCAATGGCAAGAGTAGCCTGCGAAACATCTGTTACTACCGGGCTGGTATTGGTAGCAGGAGAAATTACCACCAGCTGTTATGTAGATATCCCCAAAATCGTAAGAGAAACAATTCGTGGAATAGGTTATGATAGAGCAAAATATGGCTTTGACTGTGATACGTGTGCTGTTTTGACTGCAATAGACGAGCAATCCCCTGACATTGCTATGGGGGTTGATAGAGCGTTGGAAGCTAAAAAAGGTGAAATGAGTGAAGAAGAGATAGCTGCGATAGGTGCAGGAGATCAGGGAATGATGTTTGGCTTCGCTTGTGATGAAACCCCTGAATTAATGCCTATGCCTATTGCACTTGCACATAGAATGGCAAGAAAACTGGCTGAAGTAAGAAAGAATGGTACTCTTGAATATCTCCGTCCGGATGGAAAGACTCAGGTAACTGTTGAATATGAAGATGACAGACCTGTTAGAATAGATACAATTGTCGTATCCACCCAACACAGTCCTGAAGTGGATCATGATACAATTGAAAAGGATATCATGGAGCATGTAGTTAAGCCTTCTGTTCCTGCAGAGTTATTGGATGCGCAGACCAAATATTTTATCAACCCAACCGGAAGGTTTGTTGTAGGAGGACCACAGGGAGATGCAGGCTTAACAGGAAGAAAGATTATCGTAGATACTTATGGTGGATATGCTCGTCACGGAGGCGGCGCTTTCTCAGGAAAAGATCCTACAAAAGTTGACAGATCTGCTGCCTATGCTGCAAGATATGTTGCAAAGAACGTTGTAGCTGCCGGATTGGCAAGAAAATGTGAAGTACAGCTTGCATATGCTATCGGTGTAGCAAAGCCTGTTTCAGTATTGGTAGAAACCTTCGGAACTGCAAAGATTCCGGAAGAAAAGATCCAAGAGCTCATTGTTAAGCATTTTGACCTGAGACCTGCCGGCATTATCAAGACTCTTGACCTGAGAAGACCAATATACAAACAAACCGCTGCTTACGGACACTTCGGAAGAACAGACGTAGATCTTCCATGGGAGAGAACAGATAAGGCGGAAATACTTAAGAAGGAAGCAAGCCTTTAATAGAATTGAGATATGTAAAATACTTGGTGCGTTCCATGTAATTTCAGAAACATAACTAAGCCTATCATTGGAATTTTTTTGATAACTCCAATGATAGGTTTTTGTTTATTTTTTTACAAACGCCCATACTGCAAATAAAGTACAAAAAACAAGGTTTCACCAAAACAACAGCATCCGCATATAGTAGTAGTGGGGTGATGCAACATGCTGGACATTCTTATTCAATCCCTGGTTTGTTTCTTTGCTGTGTACGGTGCAATCCAGATGGGATTTAATATCTATAATACTTTAACTGGCATACAGTATAAAAAAGATGATATATACATAATTGTTACCGTTAAAAATCAGCAAGACACAATAGAGGGGATCATCCGGTCGATTGTATGGCGGAGCTTGAATAATCATCACGGGGGGACCGTACCCAATATTTTAGTAGTCGACATGGGTTCAACCGACGATACGTTGAAAATACTGAATAAACTCTGTGGAGAATATGATTTCATTCAGGTTACTGATAGTGAAGGGTATATGAAAATACTACAGAAAATAATACATTAATAAAGTAAACGGCACAAATAATGATGAAAATATGCTTGATTGCTCAGGGCTTCGACATGGGGACGGTTCCTCAGTCGCATGAAAAGCGCATTCGACAGACGAACCGTCCCCAAGTCGCATCCCTTCTTCCTGCTAAAACGGACTTTTTTTGTGGTTTCGGTTTTACTCCTCACTCCCCACTATTTTCATATTTATATAAAAACTCCTTCACTCCAGCCTTCAAATGATGTATACTTAAAACAAATAAGCCTGTTTTATAGGGATTGACAACAGTTAATAAAAAGTTATAAAAAGTCATAAATTAATGTTGACATTTATAATTTAGTATAGTCTAATACAATTAGAGGTGGTTAATGTGAAGTATTATACTATACATGAGTTTTCTAAATTAGTTGGAAAAACTCCTCAAACATTAAGAAACTGGGACAAAAAAGGATTACTTATTCCACATCATACAGGTGCTAATGGATATAGATATTATTCGCATGACCAATTAAAACAAGTATTAAATATTAAAAAAGATAGATTGTTAAGATTTGGTTTTGAATTGGTGGAATATATATCTAATCTGTATGGATGTGAAATTGAAGTAATAGATAGTACAGAAAAAACTGAACAACAAGAACTTGTTGAAGATTTAGTGCAAATAATAACTGTATTTTCTTGTAAACTTCAAGGTAAAAGAGCAAACAAAGCACGTAAAATGATTGAGGAGTTGACCGAAGATGATAAAGACAATTAGAGTACAATTATTACCTAACAATAAACAAAAGACTTTATTAAAGAAATGTGCAGATGTAGCACGATGGGCTTATAATTGGGCTTTATCTAAGCAATTAGAAAATTTTAAAAACGGTGGCAAGTTTATAAACGATGAAGAGTTAAGAAAGGAACTAACACAACTAAAGAAAAATCCTGAATATAATTGGTTAAATGAAGTTTCAGCACAAATACCAAAACAAGCAATAAAGGATTTATGCATAGCTTATAAAAACTTTTTCAGAATAGAAAATAAACATTATTCTGAAAAAACTAAGAAAAAAGCATTAAGACAAGGTAGACAATTGACAGTTTATGATTTAGAAGGACATCCAAAATTTAAAAGCAAAAAAGATGTACAACAAGGGTTTTATCACAGAGAAGATTTAGGACATTTAAAATTTAAAGGTGATAAAGTAAAACTTGAAAAGATAGGATGGATTAAACTATCTGAAAATAGAATCGAATTACAAACAGCGGAAAAATTTTATAATCCAAGAATAAAATTTGATGGTTTTAATTGGTTTATAACCGTAAGTATTGATTATAAACCTACCAACAACCAAAAGTATTCAGATGGAATAGGCATTGACTTAGGAGTTAAAGATTTAGCAGTAATTAATGATGGTAGAAAAATACCTAATATTAATAAGAGTCAAGAAATAAGAAGATTAAATAAAAAATTAAAAAGACTCCAACGTAAATTATCAAGAAAATATGAAAAACAAAAAGAAGGAGGTGTAAACCGTTATAAGAAAACTAAAAACATTATTAAGTTGGAGTGCCTTATTCGTAAAGTCCATAAAAAAATAAAAGACATTCGTACAAATTATTTACATCAAGAAACTGCTAAACTGGTGAAAGCCAAGCCAGAGTTTGTGTGTATGGAAAATTTAAATATTAAAGGTATGGTTAAAAACCATAAATTAGCAAAATCCGTACAAGAACAAATGTTTAGCGAGTTTCGTAGAATAATGGAATATAAATGTAAATGGAATCATATTAGGTTTATAGTAGCAGACAGGTATTATCCATCAAGCAAGACATGTAGTGAATGTGGATATATTTTAGATAAGATGTCTTTATCAACAAGAAAATGGGTGTGTCCTGAATGTGGAATAATGCATGACAGAGATATAAATGCAGCTATAAATCTAATGAAATATGGAAAATCAGCATAATTCACTTAACGAATTATGTTGGTATGTACGGTGTCGTTACATCGGAATTTAAGCCTTTGGAGAGTCATACCAAACGCAAGTAGGATTCCGAAAGCGGACTCTAGGAATAAGGAAAAGAACATAAAAGCTATAAAATTTATAACTTTTTATAAGTTTCTTATAACGGGACTAAGGATTGGAAACGATTGAAGCAACGGTAGAAGAGATAGTTTTTGTAAATGAAGGCAACGGTTTTACCGTGTGTGACATTAACTATAATAAGGAACTGGTCACTGCTGTAGGATATATGCCCTATCTTAGTGTAGGAGAAACTGTCAAGCTGGTAGGAAACTGGGTTACCCACCATGACTATGGTGAACAGTTCAAGGTAGAATATTACGAGAGGGTGCTGCCGTGCACCGTTGCAATGATCCAGAAATATCTGGCTTCCGGGGTTATTAAAGGAATTCGTGAAGCTACTGCCCAGAAAATTGTGGACAAGTTCGGAGAAAAAACATTGGAAATTATTGAGAATGAACCAGAGCGTCTGGCGGAGATAAAGGGAATCAGTGTAAAAAGGGCGGCTGAGATAGGCCAGAGCTTTTGGGAACAGAGGGAAGTCCGCAAGGTTGTAATGTTTTTGCAGCAGTATGGGGTTACCCCGAATTATGCGGTAAAAGTATATAAAAAATTTGGTAACGATGCAATAGACCAAATCAAAAAGAACCCCTATATATTATCAGAAGAAATATACGGGATTGGATTCAAGACTGCTGACAAGATTGCATTAAGTATGGGAATAGAACTTAATGATGTGGAGCGGGTAAAAGCCGGGGTAAAGTATGTACTTACCTATAATAATAGCTCTGGAGGCCACACATTTCTGCCCAAAAATGTCCTTGTACAATTATCGGCAGAGTTATTGCAGGTCTCAGTCCAGGAGATAGAGTATGCCATTATTTCCATGATGGTGGATAAATCGGTTTATGTAGAGAAAATGAAGGATATGGAAGCGGTATATCTTGCTCCTTTCCATCATGCAGAAATGAGTGTTGCCCGGCGGCTTATGAATATTGCATTTGCACAAATGCAAACAGAATTACAGGATATTGATAGAGAAATCGCGGATATAGAACAGGAGATAGGTATTACTCTGGCTGACCAGCAAAGAGAAGCAGTTAAGGAAGCATTGTGCAATGGTGTATTGGTAATAACCGGAGGGCCGGGAACAGGTAAGACTACAACAATTAATACTATTATTAAACTGATGGAAAAAAGGGGTTACTCTATTGCGCTGGCAGCTCCCACAGGGAGAGCATCAAAAAGAATGTCAGAAATGACCGGGAAAGAAGCCAAGACTATACACCGGCTATTGGAGATCGGTTATATGGATGAGGGAGACCAGTTGCAGTTTGCCAGAGATGAGTCCAATCCGCTGGATATAGATGTAGTGATTATTGATGAAACTTCCATGGTAGATATCCTTTTGATGAATGGTCTTTTAAAAGCAATTACCCCTGGCGCACGCCTGGTCATGGTAGGAGATGTAGACCAATTACCTTCCGTTGGACCTGGAAATGTTTTAAGAGATATCATAGAGAGCGGTATGGTGAAGGTTGTCAGGCTCACTGAAATATTCCGGCAGGCCCAGGAAAGCATGATTATTGTCAATGCACACAGGATTAATAAAGGGGACTACCCTCTACTTAATGTAAAAGACAAGGATTTTTACTTTATGGCAAGGGATACTGCACCGGAAATTGTATCTTCCATTGTGGAACTCTGCAAACACAGGCTTCCGGCATTTTACGGTTACGATTCCATCCAGAGTATTCAGGTACTTACTCCTATGCGCAAATCTCCGGTGGGCATAATAAATTTAAATGCGGAACTGCAAAAAGTGCTCAATCCTCCGTCGAAAGACAAAAAGGAGAAAGTTTTTCGTGATTGCCTATTCCGTGAAGGCGACAAGGTGATGCAGATTAAAAACAATTATAATATAAGATGGGAAAGAATAAGTGACCAAGAGGAAGGTACGGGAGTATTCAACGGAGATGTAGGGTATATCCAGAAGATTAATGACGAAGAAAGCACTATGACCATTATTTTTGACGATGATAAAAAAGTAGAATACGACTACAATCAGCTGGATGAACTGGAACTGGCCTATGCAATTACGGTACACAAAAGCCAGGGAAGCGAATTCCCGGTTGTTGTAATGCCCATGTTCCCAGGTCCTCCCATGCTCATGTCAAGAAATCTCTTGTACACCGCCCTCACCAGGGCCCGGGAGCTTGTAGTACTTGTGGGTAAAGAAGGTACCATCAAGATGATGATAGATAATAATAGAGAGATGAAGAGATATTCGGGGTTGGCGGAGAAGCTTAGAAAACAGCTTTGATTTTTTGAGATAAAGATAAAGATTTGATACAAGCCTTGGAAATTCTATACCTTGAAATTCTGGCGGATGGGACAATCACAAAAAATGGAGTGTGAGACTATGCCGAATGAAGCATCGTACATAAGACGTGTTACTGACTTTATTTTGGACCTCATTTTCCCACCCAAATGTATTTTCTGCAATACTATTCTATCTCCGGGTGTGGAACTGGAAATATGTATGGAATGCTATGACAAAATCCCTTTTATCCAGGGAAAAGTTTGTAATACATGCAGCCAGCCTATCGATACTCCCTATGGTCCTGAACAATGTATGGACTGCAGGGATGCACATCATTATTTCAAGCAGAATATTTCTCCTTGCGAGTATAAAGGAATTATAAGAGAGGCAATTGTCAAATTCAAATTTTTTGGAAAAAAGCACTATGCAAAAACTTTAGGTCAATTAATGTTGAAAAAAATAAAACAAATGACAAATTTACCGACTTTTGATATAATTATATACACACCTCTCCATGAGAAAAGATTATCGGAAAGAGGATTCAATCAGGCAAAACTGCTGGCAGAGATAATTTCACAGGAGTTAGGGTGCCGCCTGGGAGAAAATATCCTCTTAAAAGTAAAAGAGACCTTACCTCAGAGCAAATTAACCCGGCAGCAAAGACAAGAAAATATCAAGAATGTCTTTCAAATTAGTGATAAAAATATAGTACAGGGTATGAAAGTACTATTAGTAGATGATGTATATACCACCGGAATGACGGTAAATGAGTGTTCCAAATTATTAAAAAAAGCAGGCGCAAAAGAAATATTTGTTGTTACTGCAGCGATAGGAAAGGGTACATATTAGATCGGGGGGATAATCAATGTATGCAAAAAATTGTGCAAGGTGCGGTAAGATGTTTGCTCATCTTTCAGGACCGCCGCTGTGTCCTGCATGCCGGGAAGAAGATGAAAAGGACTTTAAAAGAGTAAAAGAATATTTATACGATCATCGGGGAGCCAGCATGACGGAAGTTTCCGAGGCATTGAATATCTCGATATCCAAATTAAAACGCTTTCTTAAAGAAGGACGAATAGAAATAATGGAAGATTCAAATTTTGTACTGCAATGTGAAAGGTGTGGGGCTTCTATAAGAAGCGGGCAGTACTGTGATGCATGTTCCAAGGAATTAGCCGATGAATTAAAGGGTGTTGCAAGCCAGGTAAAGGATAAACGGCCGGATGAAGCTGATGGATATAAGAAAGCAGAAAAGATGCGATATTTAAGCAGGGATAATATAAGATAATTATAAGAATGAAGGAAAGCCCAAGGGCTTTTCTTTTTTTGCAATTATTGTGTAAATTATTTCTCTCTAGCTGCCGATAATAATATTGACATGATAAAAGCAATGTGGAGAAGGTGAAAAATTATGCGCATACCCGGTGATTTTTCTAAAATAATAGGTGTCTATAATAAAAACAAAAAGATTGAAAAGGCAAATAATATACAAGGAGTAGAAGGTAAGAAGGATACTATATCCATATCCAGCCAGGCAAAGGACTACCAGTTAGCTCTCAAAGCAGTACGTCAAGTGCCGGATATAAGGGAAGAAAAGGTAAGAGAGATGGAGCAAAAGTATTCGAGCGGAACATACAATATCTCCAGTGAAGATGTAGCGGATAAAATAGTAAGTAAATTTCTAGATAAAAAAGTATGAAGCGTGGGTAGTGGATAGCGGGTAGTGGGTAGTGGGTAGTGGGTCGAGAATAAGCTGTCTGCCATTCACTGACCATCATATGTCATATAAAGAAAAATATTTGATGAGAATAAAGGATATGGTGGTTATGTATGCAAAATATGCTTAATGAATTGTTTGATATTCTTGGACAGCAGGTACGGGTATATGAAAACATCTTAAAATTGTCAAAGGATAAGACCGAAATAATCGTTGCCGGAAAGGTTGCTGAACTCGAGAATCTTGTAAAGTTAGAGCAGGCATTAGTGGTGCAAATAGGACGGCTGGAACAGCAAAGGGAAGTAATTGCCGGTAAAATTGCTGCCATATTGAAACTGGATAAGCAAAGTTTGACCATATCAACCCTAATGAAACATTTAGACAAATCCCAGCAAGAATTTTTAAAAAGCTACGAGCAGAAGATGACAAAAATTCTAGATGAGTTAAAAAACACGAATGATCTAAATGCCAAGCTCATAAAACACTCATTGGAATATATAGAATTTTCCATGAATGTAATCACAAATGCATCTGTGCCTGGAAATGTGTACGAGGGTAAAGGAAATACCAGAGAATCTAGAGGGACGAAGAGTATATTTGATGTAAAACTATAGATGGCAATTGAGAATGGAGAGTGTCAATTCTCAATTCATAAAACCGGAGGTTTATTTATGGGGTCTACTTTTTCAAGCTATGAAATTGCAAGATCCGGTATGTATGTCAGCCAGAGAGGCTTATTTACTACCGGACATAATATATCGAATGTCAATACGCCGGGGTACGTCCGGCAGCAGTCAATCATTGCCGAATACAATCCTATGAAGTCAGGCAATTTCCAAGTAGGAATAGGAGCGTATATACAGCAGACGAGGCAGATAAGGGATCAATTCCTTGATAATATGTATCGGGATGAGAGCCAGCTGTTAGGCTACTCGGAGGCCAAGAATAAAATAATCGAAGAGGTACAAACAGTTTTTGGCGAGCCTTCTGATATGGGGCTTAATGCAGTAATAGACCAGTTTTTTCAATCGTGGCAGGAACTGTCAAAAGACCCGGAGAGTCTTACCGTCCGTGCAATGGTAAGACAGAGAGGAGTTGCATTTACTAATGCTGTCAACCATATAGCTGCCCAATTAGACAAGTTGCAGCAGGACATTAACAATGAAATAAAGATTAAGATAGGTGAAATTAACTCCATTGCACAACAAATTGCTCAATTAAATGTACAGATTGCTCAAAATGAAGCAACCGGAGACAAAGCAAATGACCTTAGAGACCAAAGAAATCTCTTGTTGGATGACTTATCAAAATTAGTAAATACAGATATTACTGAAAGACCTAACGGGATGGTATATATAGCCATAGGTGGGACTTATCTTGTTCATGGAGAAAAAACCGAAAAAATAAAAGCTGATTTTAACAGCCCTAACAGTTATTTTCTTACTGCAAAATGGGAAAAAACTGATAAAATAGTTGACGTTGCAAGTGGTACATTAAAAGGATTAATAGAAGTACGGGGGGATGTTGCAGGGTTTAAAGGAAGTGTGGAAAACGGTTCTGTAGCAGAAGGAATGGATGCAGACAGCGATGCGGCATTAGACAGTTATAAATTTGATCCCGCTACTAAAAATTTAATTCCCGAAATCCGAAAAGGACTGAATATTTTAGTCAATCTAATGGTAAGAAAAATAAATGAAATACATAAAAACGGCGTGGGAATTGACGGCAGCACAGGAATTGATTTTTTTAGCAAAATAGATGATACGCTGCCTTTTGAAATTGGAAATATACAAGTCAATCCCGTCCTTGACGGCGATGACGGCCTTAACAAAATTGCAGCGGCAGCTACGGCAGGCCTGCCGGGTGATAATACGGTTGCACAGCAGGTTGTGGATTTACGCAGGAAAGAATTTTTGAGAACCGGAAATCTTACGGTGAATATCGATGACTTTTATAATTCCATTATCACATGGATAGGCACAACCGGACAGGAGACGGCACGTGCTGTCGAAAACCAGAACAAGCTTGTGAATGAAATCCAAAACAGAAAAGAAGCCTTATCCGGTGTTTCAATGGATGAAGAAATGACCAATATGATGAAATACCAGCACGCTTACAATGCCAGTGCAAGGGTTATTAATGTTATTGACCAGATGATAGATCAGATAGTAAATAGGATGGGAATTGTAGGACGATAAACTAATTAATAATGAATAATTAACAATTAATAATTACATCATTATTTAAGGGAAGCAGCTTATGAGCTGGACAGATAAATGCTTTGGTAGAAATTATAAGATTATTAACAGCTATATAGTTCACAGTTAACAGTTCTCAGTTCACAGCAGTAAACGATTTAACAGCTTTTGCTGTGAACCGTGAACTGTGAACCGTGAACTTATTTGCTTGTCCTGCCATGTAAAATCATTATCAGCAAATATATTAAATTCAATAATTCATTATGAAGTATAAAAAAACTGGAGGTTTGGATATGCGTTCGTCGTTTTTTGGATTGGAGATTGCTGCCAGGGGGTTGTTTACAAGCCAGAGAGCATTGGATATAACGAATCATAACATAAATAATGTAAACACCCCGGGATACTCCCGGCAAGTAGGTATTCAGAAGGCATCCCGGCCAATTGGATTGTTTGACGGAACCGGAATGATTGGTACTGGTTCGGAAATTACTGCTGTAAAAAGAATCAGGGATGACTTTTTGGATTATAAATACTGGAGTGAAAATGTATCTTTTGGAGAGTGGGAAACAAAAAAAATAATTATGGAAGATATGGAGGCTATTTTCAATGAACCCTCAGACAGTGGATTCAATAAAGTATTGGATGAATTTTTTTCTGCTCTTCAAGAGCTTTCTAAAAATCCGGGAAGCCTGCAGACACGTGAATTAGTTAAATCAAAAGGGATAACGGTATCTAAGTATTTTAATTCGACTGCTGCCCAACTCCAAAAAATTAGAAGCGACAATAATTATGCATTTAAAATAAAGGTGGATGAAATAAATTCCTATGCCAAACAAATCAGCAATCTTAATGAACAAATTTACAAATCGGAACTGGATGGAAATACTGCAAATGATTTGCGTGATGAAAGGACAGTGTTATTAGACAAGCTTTCAAAGTTGATTAACATTCAAGCGAGTGAAGTGGTAGTTGGGAAGCTTCCAAATGGCAAAGAGGACCGGCGTTTTCAGGTGACGCTAAATGGCTCTTATCTGGTTAATCATTTTAGAGCTTATGAATTAGAGTATTTCGAAGTAAATGATGCGACTTCACCTAAAGACGGCATGTATGATGTAAGATGGAAAGACAGTAAAAATCCTGTAGAGCCTAAAGGTGGAGAACTAAAAGGCTATATGGATGTTAGAGATGGGCGCGGGATTAATGGAGAATATAAGGGTGTGCCTTACTATATTGATAGATTGAACGAATTTGCACGTAATTTTGCAAAAGCCTTTAATGAAGGTATATTCAAGGATGGTAATCAATATTATGCCGGACACGCCGGCGGGGTAGGGCTGGATGGTTCTACAGGGATAAGATTTTTCTCTTATGAAGAAAATGGAACTGCCAAATCTTCTGCAGAGTTGATGGCAAGCGGTGCAGATATGGATTCTGTGTACAAAAATATTACTGCTTTCAATATCACGCTTTCTTCGGATATCCTGGACGCAAATAATGGAATCTACAAGATTGCGGCGGCTTCTTCCGGGGGAGAAAGCGAAAATAATGAAAACATCAATCAATTGCTGCGTTTGCGGCATGATACCAGAATGTTCGATGAGGGTGCACCCGAAGATTTCATGAAATCTCTTGTATCCAACCTCGGTATAGATGCCCAGCAGGCTGTTCGAATCTCTGAAAACCAGGACAGTATTGTGCAGCAAATTGAAAACCGCCGGCTATCAGTATCCGGGGTATCTATAGATGAAGAAATGGCCAATATGGTAAAATACCAGCATGCCTATAATGCGGCGGCAAAGATGATTAGTGTAATAGACCAGATTTATGATGTAACTATTAATAGAATGGGAGCGTGAGGTTTTTAGAATGCGTGTAACCAATACTATGTTAATCAGAACAATGATGCTTAATCTGAACAGTAACCTGGCAAGAATGGATAAGGTGCAGCAGCAGATGGCAACAGGGAAAAAAATACGCGTGCCTTCCGATGACCCTATTATTGCAGCCAGGGCATTAAAGTTCAGGACCGATGTAGCCGAGATAGAGCAGTTCCAAAAGAATACCAGCGATGCCATGTCATGGCTGGAAGTTACCGAAACAGCATTAGCTAATATGGGTGATGTTCTTCAGCGGGCAAGGGAATTGACGGTACAGGCTTCCAACGGCACTTTGACCGATGAAGACAGGCAGAAAATTAAGGCAGAGCTCGGCCAGCTCAAACAGAGTATCGTAGAAATCGGTAATACTACTTACGCAGGAAGATATATTTTTGCCGGTTTTAAGACCGATACTGCCCCTTTTGCTGTTGACGGGGCTGGAAACCTTACCTATCAGGGAAGTGCTGTCAATAGTGCACCTACAGGGCAGGAAATTTTTTATGAGATTAGTGTAGGCAATCGTATGCAAGTCAATGTGGAAGGCTATAAACTTTTTTGGGATGGGACGGATGAAAGGATATTCAAAACCTTCACCGACCTGGAAGCAGCCATAGACAGTGGTGACCAGGCACAAATAAACAGCTGCATAGAAAAGTTTGACAGGGATATGAACCAACTGCTTACAATAAGGGCCGATGTAGGAGGGAGAATGAACTATATAGAATTGACCGAAAACCGCCTCCAGGATGACTATGTTAATTTTACTTCACTAATGAGCAAGAATGAAGACGTTGACATGGCAGAAGTGATTATGAGACTTAAGAGTGAAGAAAATGTATACCGGGCTTCATTATCTGCCGGGGCAAGAATTATTCAGCCAACGCTGGTAGACTTTTTACGTTAATGAATAATGAATAATTAACAATGAATAATGGGAATTTTCAGGGAGAAATATTTGGGACGGCTCGTCTGTCGCATGCACTTTTTTATCATTTTTGTTCTGTACATCTTCATGACAGTTAAATTGTCAATTAACAATTAACATCGGTGGTGATTAAAAATGCTTCGCATATCCCAAATATTTGCACAAATAGGCATACAGACGCAAAATGCACAATTAATATTACAATCAGCACGACCCACGCTTAGCATACAACAGAAGCATACGGAACTGAGGATACAATCTGAACTGCCCCGCGTACATATCGACCAATACCAGTGTTTTGCAGAAGCAGGATTGAAAAATAATATGGATTTATTGAGAGAAGCGGCACAGATAGGAAAGCAGCAGGCAATGCAGTACATTGCAAAAACAGCAGCCGATGGAGACAGATTAGCTGCTATAGAAAATGGCGGGAATCCTATTGTTGACATTGTGGAACGGGATGCTTATTCTGAAAAAGAGTTTAACATCGGTGTGATTCCAAAAAGCAGACCTAAGATCGAGGTAACGGGCAGTCTGTGGATAAATGCACATTCTGGCAGTGTGCAAACCGATTATGAATCAGGACAGTTGGATATTCACGCGACTCGTCCCGAAATAAAAATATATTTGAGGCAAGTACCGTCTGTTCAAATCCAGTATGTAGGAGAGAATATAGATATACATATTTAGCGTGATATTATAGATGGTTGGAACAATCGGTATATGAGTTAAAATCTGCACAATGGAATGTAGAAGGAGGATTGAAATATGCTGCTGAACACAAGATATTTTGGACAAATTGAAATAGATCCCAAAAACATCATTGATTTTCCCGAAGGAATACCGGGTTTTGAAAATGTAAAAAAATTTGTACTGTTACATCATGAAGACCAAGACTCACCCTTTCAATGGCTCCAGGGAGTGGACAACCCACACCTTGCTTTTGTAGTTATTGACCCAAGACTGTGCAAAGAAGATTATGTGGTAGATGTAGAAGATGCAGAAGTAGCAATATTGGACATCCGGGATACCGGCAAGGTGCTTATTTACTCAATTGTAGTAGTACCTGAGGATCTCTCAAAAATGACGGCCAACCTTAAAGCCCCTGTCTTAATCAACACTGAAAATAATAAGGGAAAACAGGTCATACTAAATAATGAAGATTATCCCATCAAATACTATATCCTGCAACAACTCCAAAAGACAGGAGGCTGACAAAATGCTGGTGCTGACACGAAAAAAAGACCAAACCATCATGATTGGAGACAATATAGAAATTACGGTGGTGGATATTCAGGGAGACCAGGTCCGGATCGGTATTGACGCCCCAAAAAATCTGCCCATTCACCGCAAGGAAGTATTTGTAGAAATACAGCACGAAAACCAAAAAGCGGCCCAAGTAAACAACATCTCACTAAAAAATTTGCTGAAAAAATAAAAAAATTTTATTTTTATGCTAAAGTATAGGGAAGATATTTCCGATACATATAATAGAAAACAGTAAAGACATTTTTCGGACCGGCCGGACAGGAAATGCCTTTACATGGTAATGATTACAAACCATAAAAATTCAAAATCATGGATGATTTTGAAATAAAATTCAAGGAGGATGAACTTATGAGAATTAACAACAACTTAATGGCTATGAATGCCCATAGGCAATTAGGTATAACTCAGTTTGGTGCTTCTAAGTCTTTGGAAAAATTATCATCCGGCTACAGAATCAACAGAGCCGGCGATGATGCTGCAGGTCTTGCAATTTCTGAAAAAATGAGAGGACAGATCAGAGGTCTTCAAATGGCTTCCAGAAATGCGCAGGATGCTATCTCCTTAGTACAAACTGCTGAAGGTGCTCTTGCTGAATCTCATTCAATTCTTCAAAGAATGAGAGAATTAGCGGTTCAATCTGCAAACTCCACATTGGTATCTACTTCCGGCGCAAGTGATAGAGATAAGCTCCAAGCTGAAATGGATCAATTAGCAAGTGAATTAACAAGAATTGCTAACACTACGGAGTTTAACACACGTAAGTTATTAGACGGCACATTAAGTAGTTCTTCTAATGCTCTTACATTCCATGTAGGTGCAAATGCAGGACAGAGTATTTCATTGAATATCGGTACAATGACTGCTACCGGTTTAAGTGTAACTGATACCGGTACTGCATTGAATGGCGCAAGTGTTAAAGCCATTTCAATTTCAAGTGCTACAGCGGCTAACAGTGCAATTACAACAATAGACGATGCGATTAAGAAAGTATCTGAGGAAAGAGCAAAACTGGGTGCTGTTCAAAATAGATTGGAGCATACTATTGCAAACCTTGATACTTCAGCAGAAAATCTGCAGGCATCCGAATCTCGTATCCGAGATGTAGATATGGCAAAAGAGATGATGGAATTTACCAAGCTGAACATTCTGACCCAGGCTGGTACAGCAATGCTTGCCCAGGCAAACCAAAAACCACAATCCGTGTTACAGTTATTAGGATAATAATTAGTATATCTACAAAAAGAAGGCCGGCCGGCCACTGTCCGGCAGGCCTTCTTTAATATTGGTGTTATCCATATAATGAAGGGTGGGTGTGGTTTTAATGCAGGTAAAAGATGCACAAACAGGTAACAGAGTTTATTCAAAAATGGAGCTTAGACAGGCATCGATGCAGGAATCCAAAAATATTGTTAAAGGAATTGAAGACTTAAAAAAATCTGAAGATCTGGAAAAAAATAAAGAAAAGAATAATAACGATATAGATCGCGCTAAGATTAATACGGCAGTAGATGAGTTAAATGAGATCTTTGATGTTTTGGACCGCAAAATTACTTTTAAGGTTTTTGAAAATAAAAGCGAGAATGCAATATCTAATAGAGAATTATATGTAGTACTCATTGATAAAGAGACGCAAAAAGTTATAAAAGAAATACCACCTAGGGAAGTTCTTGAAATGCGTTCGAGAATACGGGAATATGTGGGTATGCTAATTGATGAAAAAGTATAATGGAGACAGGCCGATGAATAATAATAAAAAGCTAATGATTGAAACATTGCAAGAAATAGATAACTATCTTCCAAAAGTGATGCATGCTGTTCAAAGTATGGTATCGTATTTTCAAGGGGGAAATGAACAGCAGGCGATAGAGGTATTTGGGCCTTTTACAGAGGCGATGCAATGGCTGCTGGATGCTATTACACTTACTAAATCCATGCAGGAGGAATATGACATTCATGTTTCTACACAGGAATTAGAAGATGTGTTGCCTCAGCTGTTAGAGGGTTGGGAAAATAGTGACTATATTTTAATCAGTGATATTTTAGAATATGAGATTTTACCGATATTAGAGCAGTGGCAGGGTGAAATTGGCAAGATAAAGGGCGTATATACCGATGATTTGGAATGAATGTACATTATTAGAGCAGCTGCAAAATAAAAAAATTTCAAATGCTCAATGTGAAATTCAATGGAATGGTAAAAATGAACCAACGGTAAAGATAACTACATTGGGAAATACATATTATCTCCATAGTAAGATGGCTCCCTGGGTGCAGGGGAGGCGGTTTGCTATGGAGAAATTTGTTATGTGCAAAAATCTGGTGCTTTATGGGTTGGGACTGGGATACCATGTACATGCCATGGCAGAGATGTTACAAGAAGGACAGATATTGCATGTAATGGAATGTAACATGGAACTTATAAAAATAGCCTTTGAAAACACGGATATTTTGTCATTATTCAAAAAACGAAATGTGGTTCTTTACGCTTCTGAAGATATAAATGAAATTTCTGAAATTATTAATTATATCTCTAAATTGGAAGACATGGAATTTATTATCTATGAACCATGTCTAAAGGCTGTCCCTCAAAAGCTGCTAAAATTGAAGGATGTATTGGAAAGCTGGCTGGTAGACACTAAGAGTTATAACAAATTTAAGGACATCATGCGTACTAATTATAATATGAATATTGACCAGAATTATCCAAATGCTGCAAGAATCTTTAATAACCAATTTAAGAATGTACCATGCATTATTGTATCAGCAGGACCTTCACTCAATGACAATGTAAAAGAATTAAAACTGGCGAAAGACAAGGCGCTAATTATTGTCATTGGCAGAGCAGCCAAGCTGCTGGAAGATTGTAATATCATGTCGGATCTCCTCATAGAAACAGACTGTCAATCGTTTGTAGTAAATCATCTAATTGGATTAAAAAATCAATCTGTACCATTAGCCATGATGGCAACAGCAGCGTATACCCTGAATTATGGATATGAAGGAGACAAGCTTTTGTTGTACGACAGTTCCTTTTGCCCTGAAAAAGAAAAGGATTTTGCGATAGAGAGCGGCGGTTCGGTAGCAACGGCCGCATTGAGCCTTGCAGTTGAGATGGGATGCAATCCTATCATATTGATAGGTCAGGACCTTTGTTATACTGATACACAGACCCATTATGATACGGCAGCCAATGTGTTGCAAACGGGAGAAGGCAAGTGGATAGAAGGTATAGATGGCAGACAGTATTATACTACACCCAGTTTATATAGTTTTTTAAGATGGTTTGAGCGAAAGATAGCAAAACACCCTGAGGTACAATTTATTAACAGCACTGCGCGCGGGGCAGCCATTGCAGGTACCAGGACTATACCGGTGGATAAGGTATTATCCGACTTGCCTAATTGGTCACAAAAATATAATGAGAAATTAAAAGAAATTGTAGCTAAAAACAGGCTAATAGAAGAAGTGAGTATTTTTACTTGTACCATTCAATTTATAGATAGAAATTAGGTGGTCCAATGCTAGTATATGAAAAGAATATGTGCTTCCTTGAAAAAAATTATCCCGAAATTTACCAGCAGATACTAAGCTTAAAGGAGACTTTAATCTTGGAGCCAGCAAAAGATGGCAATTACACGGTAAGAATTCACGCCAATGGTAAAAATATGTATTTGCACAGCAAATATAATCCCATACAGGAAGCTATCAATTGGGCAGAGCAGCTTCAATTACAGGATGAGAAGATTTGCATACAGGTAGGTTTCGGATTGGGATATCACACTGCCGTGTTAGTAGAACAAATCTCTTGTATTTCAAAATTGATTGTAGTTGAGCCGAATATAAAGATTTTTGAAGCTGCTCTTAGAGTAGTTGATATTAGTGAATGGCAAAACAAAAAGAACATCATTTTTATTGTAGGCTGCCAGGGACAAGCATTGTTTGATAAACTTATGAAATACCTACAAAATTATAAAGAGATAAAAGATGCTGAGATTTTAGAATTCAAAACATACAGTACCCTTTTTCAAAATGAAGTTGTTGATGTTTATAAGCAACTTAAAGACCTGCTGCATAGACAGACGGTGCAAATCTGCACGGTTCTCGGCTTCAATAAAGAATGGATTTATAATCCATTTAAGAACATTGTACCCATTGTCAGCAATCCCGGTGTAAACTGTCTGTATCAGCTCTTCGCAGGAAAACCTGCAATTATTGTTTCAGGCGGACCATCTTTGGATAAAAATATACATTTGATCAAAAGGGCGAAAGGGAAAGCGGTCATTATTGCCGGTGCGAGGACACTGCCACCATTGCTAAAGCAGGGTGTAAAACCTGATTTGTTAGTAAGTATAGACCCGGGGATAGCAAATTTTCAATTATTCCACAGGTATCTGCAGGAAGATATTCCCCTGGTTTTTAATGGACAAGTCCATCCCATGATTCTCCAATATTATGAGGGGCCCAAAATTGTCGGTTCTTTTCAAAATAAGGTAACGCACATATTCAGGACGGCCATCGGCCAGCCGCTGATGGAATTGCCCGATACTCCATCAGTGGCGTGTTGTTCCGCTGTATTGGCGGAATTTATGGGCTGCAGCCCCATTATCCTAATCGGGCAGGATCTGGCCTATACCGGCTTAAAAAGCCATTGCAGCGATGCGGCACACCGGTTGGGAGAACAGTGGAAACTTGTTGATGAACGGGAGAATGAGACCATATACTGCCATACCGATACCAAGGAAATATGCAGGGTGAAAGCAAATATTTTTCAAACCCAAAAGAAAATTGTATACACCTATGAATTTTCAGAAAACAGCAGGAAAATTCCTGACGAAGAAATAGAATATTACGAACTGGTGAGAGGATATGATGGAGATATTGTGCCTACCACGCACCAATTGTACACTTATCTGGCGTGGTTTAAGCAGATCATTGCTGCTGCACCGGTCGAATATATCAATGCCACCGAAGGCGGGGCCTATATTGATGGTGCAACGCACATCACTTTCCGGCAGGCAATTGAGGAGTACTGTATCGAAACTTTTAATCCGGGAGAAAGGGTCAAAGAAGTTTTAGCCCGGGCTACCATGGAAAAACACGATTATGGAAACCTGTTAAACGAGTTGTCAAAGATAAAAAATTCCCTGCACAATATTGAAATACTTTGTGAAAAAGGCTTGCAAAATGCTGAACGGCTATTCAATTATTATACGGGAAAAGCCCATTACAATCTTAAGAGTCTGGTTGAAAAAAGCGGAAGGATTGATGAACAGATTGGCAAGGAGCCGGCCCTGTCTCTTCTAAACATACTTGCCCAGCCCGTGCTGTTAAGGACGGAAAATATGCCGGAGTTTCAAATCCGGGCAGAGGATGATGAAAAGGCGAAGGGACGGAAAAATGCCGAAAAATCTGCGCTGATATACGGAGGCCTGGGAGAAGCGGCAAAAGAACTGAGGGAACAGGTAGAACATAATATAAAAGAAGTAGAACAGGAATTCTATATTAAAGTCTTTGAATGTACCTTTAAGATTTTTTCCTAGAAAATACTATTAATATTTTATAGAATTATGTCGAAATATATTATGGATAGTCAATTTACGATTAAAGGAAGATGTGCGTGAAACAATTACTCCAGGATAAAAATATACTTGTTATTGGCGGGACAGGTACGATAGGACAGGCGTTAACCTTGGAAATCCTGAAATATAACCCTAAAGTGGTCCGTATTTACAGCAGGGATGAATATAAACAGTTTATCATGCAGCAAAAGCTGGGACAACATAGTAATATCAGATTTTTATTGGGAGATATCCGGGACAAGGAAAGGCTGGGACGTGCCATGCACGGAATAGACATAGTTTTCCATTTGGCCGCCCTTAAGCATGTTCCGGCCTGTGAATACAACCCCTTTGAGGCTGTTAAAACAAATGTAATGGGTACACAAAATGTCATAGATTGTGCAATTAATGAACAGGTGGAAAGAGTTATTTATACCAGCACCGATAAAGCTATCAACCCTACAAATACAATGGGAGCTACGAAATTGCTGGCAGAACGGTTGATTGCCGCTGCAGATTATTCAAAAGGCGGAAAGAGGCCGATTTTTGCTGCTGTCCGGTTTGGAAATGTAATGGGGTCACGCGGGTCGGTTGTACCTCTATTTAAAGAACAAATTCTTAAGTATAGATATATAACAGTCACTGATCCAGAAATGACAAGGTTTATGATGAGTATTACTGAAGCGGTGAATCTTGTATTAAAAGCTTCTTTATATGCTACCGGAGGAGAAGTATTTGTACTCAAAATGCCTGTAGTTCGGTTGGGGGAACTGGCGGAAGCAGTGATAGAAGAAGTTTGTGAAAAGTATCATATACCAAAAAGTAATGTACAAATCAAACAAATGGGGTTACGTCCTGGTGAGAAAATGTATGAAGAGTTGATGACAGATGATGAATATTCGAGGGCAGAAGAGTTAGATGAGATGTTTCGAATTAGTCCTATTAGGCAAGTAATATCTTATAATACTAATGATTCTCTCCAGGCATATATTACTGACTCTTCAAAAGCGCAAGAATTTTTAATGAAAGAAAAAATTAAAAAAATAATCAGGAATGAGAATCTATTATAGTATTAAATTTTTATAAAAAGTTCAATTCTTAAAATTTATATTTTGATGGCTTTATTGGAACACGGAATAAGGAGTTTTGATATATGACAATTCCTTTACTGGATTTGCAAAAACAGTACAATAGTATAAAAAAGGAGATAGATGCAGCAATTAAAAATGTTCTTTCTTCTGGACAATATATTATGGGTCCTGAAGTAAAATATTTTGAACAGGAAGTAGCGCAGTTTGTCGGTTGTAAATATGCAATTTCCTGTGCCAATGGTACCGATGCATTGGTACTTGCACTTCACGCGCTTGGGATAGGGAAAGATGATGAGGTAATTACAACACCCTTTACTTTTTTTGCCACAGCTGAAGCTATTTCACGAGTAGGGGCAATTCCGGTATTTGTTGATGTAAGAAAAGATACATATAATATTGACTCATCAAAAATAGAAAATAAGATCACATCAAAAACCAAGGCTATAATACCGGTTCATATATTTGGACAGCCTGCGGAAATGGATAGCATTGTGGCCATAGCAGAAAAATATGATTTATATATTGTTGAAGACGCCTGTCAGGCAATTGGTGCAAGATATAAAGGTCAAAGAGTAGGCAGTATAGGAGATATTGCCTGTTTTTCATTCTTTCCAACTAAAAATCTAGGTGCATTTGGTGATGGAGGAATTATTACCACAAATAATGAAAGATTAAATAAGATAGTGAGAGCTCTTCGGATGCACGGCAGCGGTAATGCAGGTAAAAATGCTTTTGATATAATGAATGGTATACAGGAAGAGTCTCAAGAAATAGAGACTAGAGAAACAATCTATAATCCTACAAAATATTATAACTATCTTATTGGTTATAACTCAAGGCTTGATGAAATACAGGCAGCCATATTAAGAGTAAAACTTAAATATTTAGAGCAGTGGAATGCAATGCGAAGACAACATGCGATTTATTATAATGAGAAATTAAAGAATACTTCTCTCATATTACCGGAAGTTTTAACTGATGCAGATAGTGTATATCATTTATACATCCTCCAAACTGACCGCAGAGATGAAATAGTTAGTTACTTAAAACAAAAAGGTATCTCAGCAGGGATTTATTATCCAGTTCCTTTGCACCTACAAAAGGCATATGAACATCTAGGCTATAGCAAAGGTGATTTACTGGTAGCGGAATATTTGTCCAAGAGGACTTTTGCACTACCTTTATATCCTGAACTAACAAAGGAAGAACAGGATTACATTGTTGGTGTAATATATGAATTTGAAAAATTAAATACTAAGCATAATAGCCAATGTACCTTGTAACTTAACCTATATACTTAAGGAGGAACTGATTATTGGATACACAATATTATGTTCATGAATCCAGTTATATAGATGAACCCTGTGAGATTGGTAACGGAACAAAAATATGGCATTTTTGTCATATTATGCAGAAATGTAAAATTGGACAGAACTGTAATATTGGTCAAAATGTCGTTATCTCACCTCATGTTATCATTGGAAATAACGTGAAGATTCAAAATAATGTATCACTTTACACGGGAGTTGTTTGTGAAGATGATGTATTTTTAGGACCATCCTGTGTTTTTACAAATGTAATTAATCCTAGAAGTCATATTAGTCGTCGTAATGAATATAAAAAAACGCTGGTGAAAAAAGGGGCATCTATTGGTGCTAATGCTACCATCATTTGTGGACATGTTATTGGGAAATATGCGTTCATAGGAGCTGGTGCGGTAGTGACAAAAGATGTACCTGATTATGCATTAGTTGTAGGAAATCCTGCCAGGATTGCAGGATGGATATGCAGTTGTGGAAATAGGATTATTTTTAATGATAAAGTTGGACAGTGTAAAGTATGCAAAAAAGAATATGTTAAGCAAGAAGAATCGGTGATGGAGCGATAGAAATGAAAGAGCAATTACTACAAAAAATAAAAGACAGAACTGCTATTGTAGGAGTTGTAGGGCTTGGATATGTAGGGCTTCCACTAGCCGTAGAAAAAGCAAAAGCGGGGTATAAAACAATTGGATTTGATATACAGGACCAAAAAGTAGATATGGTAAACAGAGGACAAAATTATATTGGAGATATTATTGACGGAGAACTTCAGCAGGTAGTAGCATCAGGTAAATTATCAGCTACAAAAGATTTTAGTTTTATCAGTAAGGTTGACTGTGTGGCAATTTGTGTACCGACACCTCTGGATCGATATTATCAGCCAGACATTAGCTATGTTGAGAATTCTACGAAGGATATTGCAAAGTATCTTCATAAAGGAATGTTAATTGTACTGGAGAGTACAACATATCCGGGTACTACGGAAAAAGTAATCAAACCAATATTGGAGGAAACAGGACTTAAGGATGGACGTGATTTTTACCTTGCGTTTTCTCCGGAACGGGTAGATCCTGGTAATAAGCTCTATAATACTAAGAACACACCAAAGGTTGTGGGGGGAACTACACCAGATAGTACACAAGTAGCTGCAGAACTTTATCGCAGTGTACTTGAGGGGGAAGTCTTTGAAGTTTCAAGTCCTGCTGTGGCTGAGATGGAAAAAATTTTAGAAAATACATTTCGAAATATTAATATTGCTTTGGCGAATGAGATGGCTATCATATGCAACAAAATGGGTATTGATGTATGGGAAGTCATTGAGGCTGCTAAGACCAAACCTTACGGTTTTATGGCATTTTATCCGGGACCAGGTGTTGGAGGACATTGTATTCCAATTGATCCATACTATCTTACATGGAAAGTAAGAGAATATGATTATCACACCAGGCTCATAGAAATTGCAGGTGAGATTAATAACTATATGCCGGAATATGTAGTGGAGAGGTCTATGAAAATTCTTAATCAATATAGAAAGGCATTAAACGGCGCTAAAGTGTTTGTTTTGGGTGTTGCTTATAAACAGGACATCGACGATATTAGGCAGTCTCCTGCTTTAAAAGTTATTGAACATCTTGAAAAACAGGGTGCACAAGTGATTTACAATGATCCCTATGTTCCGAGATTTGAGCATAGTAATAAAAAGTATACTTCTTCACCAATTACTCAACAAAATCTACAAGATGCTGACCTTGTTATTATCACTACACAGCACACCAGCTATGATTATGAATTTATTGTTGAGCATTCTAAAGTATTATTTGATACTAAAAACGCTACCAGAAACGTAAAACAAAACAGAGATAAGATTATAAAACTATAATTATACTTAAGATTGAATTTAGATTCAACAACAAAGGGATGGTGTGATAATGAATAATTTAAACTCTATCCGTTTTGCTCTTATTGGTTGTGGACGAATTTCAAGAAATCACTTTGAAGCAATTAGAAATAACCCTGAGGCACAACTTGTAGCAGTTTGTGATGAGATAGAGGAAAGGGCTCAAAAGGCTGGAATAGAAAATCGGGTAGATTTTTACACTTCTTATGAAAAAATGCTTGAACGGAAAGATATTGATGTTGTTTCAGTTTGTACGCCTAGTGGATTGCATCCGATACATGGTATTATGGCAGCACAAAAAGGTTACCATGTAGTTTGTGAAAAACCAATGGCGACAACCCTTGAAGCAGCAGATGAACTAATTAAGACTTGTGAGCAAAAGGGTGTTAAACTCTTTGTGGTTAAACAGAATCGTCTCAATAGTACTTTGCAGCTTGTCAAAAAAGCTATTGATAAAGGTCGTTTTGGGAAAATATATATGGTTGTCGTCAATGTTTTCTGGACAAGACCGCAAGAGTATTATGATATGGCTAAATGGCGAGGAACGTGGGCGCTTGACGGTGGAGCTTTTATGAATCAAGCAAGTCATTATGTGGATATGCTTCTCTGGCTTTTTGGTGATGTTGAAAAGGTTAAGGCGATTACCGGAACATTGGCACGTAACATTGAGACAGAAGATACAGGAAGTGCGATTATTCAGTTTAAAAATGGAGCAATTGGTAGTATAAATGTTACGATGCTAACCTATCCTAAGAATCTTGAAGGTAGTCTTACTATCATTGGAGAAAAGGGAACTGTTAAAGTGGGAGGAACTGCAGTTAACAAGATTGAAAAGTGGGAATTTACTGAGTATGATAATGATGACCAATATGTAGAACAGGTAAACTATACTCCTCCCAACGTTTATGGGTTTGGACATTCAGGTTATTATCACAATATTATTGACGTGCTAAAAAACGGTTTAAATGCAGGAACTGATGGAAGAGAAGGCAGACGATCGCTGAAATTGATTTTAGACATATATAAGCAATCGTCCCTGTGTTAAGCAAGTAATTATGTTTGTTGAACGAAAGTGTCATAAGTTGATTATTTATGGTACAATTAAACTTTAAAATCTATGAACGGAAGTTTGGTGTAATTGGTGCAAAAATTTAGTGTTTTTGATATAGAAGCATGGGGAAAAAATATGTTAAATAAATATCATCTTTTAAGAGAACTAGATTTTACAAAAGATATAGATATGGAACGTTCCGGAATATACTTTGTGCATTCAGAAAAAAAATATTTAGAATTTGTATGTAAGGTTAAAGAGCAAATACTTTTTAATGATTATATTTCTATAATTGGACGAACTCACGAACAAGAAAAAGATGTGGTTATTATACCTTCAAATAGTAATTTACAAATATTTGAAGATTCTATTAAAAGAGCGATTACTTTAATTCGAAAGCCTATTAAATTGAATGAAGTTGATATTGTCTTAATCAGTTTTATGGTTAGTGATTTTCAACATGATTTTCACATTAGACTTTGTAATCAAGATTATTATAATTGGATGTGTAAGTTAAAAGAAAAAACAATGTTATATAATCCAGATATAAGTAGTAGGTGTATAGCTTATTGCTTTAATAATAAAGTTTTATCTGTAAAATCACTAGCAGGTTCACAAATTAGTAGGAATAATTATATTTTACTTCCTATTAATGACAAAAACATATACCAAATTTTAAATCTGAAGAAAGGATTTTTTAAAGCAAATTTACAATCTTCGTATGTATATTATAATGAATTAATTCAAAAAGAAGATCAATATTTGTATTTTTCATGTAATAGAAATGCTAAAATGACTATAAATAAATTAATTTATGGTAATGAAAATGGATACATCTATTTAAAACCTTTGAATTACGATAATGAAAAAATTCACATATTAATGGAGTGCTCTGGAAGACCAACTTTAGAATTTTTTTGTGAAGTCAGTCGTCAATGGAAAATTATAGAGGATAATCGATTATTAAAACTTAATCATCAAGTTCAATTAAGAATTAGCATGCATAATGGAGATAAAATTTATAAGATGTTTATTTTAAAGGATAGGAGTTAATTTTAAATGAAAATTGATATGAATACATATCAGTATATAAAGGGTTGTAAATTTTCAAGTGGATTAAATGTTGATATTGCACATAAAGAATCTAGTATTAAATACCGAATGGAATACATAGAAGATATTATTAGAGATAAAAAAGTAATTCATCTTGGATGTGTTGACCATGTTCCTTTGATAAAAGATAAAATAAAATTAAATTTGTGGTTTCACAAAAGACTGACTAATGTGAGTAGTGAATGTCTGGGTATTGATATTAATGAAAAAGGCGTAGATTATGTAATCAATGAATTAAGGTTTCATAATGTTATTTATGGCGATATTCTTGGGACAGATATTGCGGAAATAAAACAAAAAACATGGGACTACATGATAATCGGAGAAATTTTAGAACATGTAGATAATCCTGCATTATTTCTAGGAAAGATTTTAACTAACTATAAAAATAACATTAATAACTATAAAAATAACATTAATAAAGTTATAATTTCTGTTCCTAATGCATTCAGAATAGAAAATTTTAAAAATGCTTATCGAAATATTGAATTAATTAATACTGATCATAGGTATTGGTTTACACCATATACTTTATGGAAAGTAATTCATTCTGCTGGTGGTGAGCTTGAAAGTCTTGAGTTATGTCAATCATATAAACCTGTCTCTAAAAATAGATTTCAAAATTTTATCTTAGTCCAGAAGCTGAAAAAATACCCTGCTTTTAGAGATACCATTGTTGCAGTGTGTAAGACATGCAGGTAAGGTGGAGTCGAAGTATGACTAAAAAAAATTTAATTCTTATAACAGCAAATTATCCTTTTGGGAAAGGTGAGGAATTTCTAGAGACAGAAATTAATTACTTAAAAGCTAATTTTAAAAATATCATAATAATATCTGAAAATGATAGGCATTTGAGAACAAGAAAAATTCCGTCTGGTATAAAAGTTTATAGGTTTAGTGAAAATATGATTCAACTGGAGATTTTTAAATGTATTTCTTTAACTTTTATTAAAGATTTTTTGATGGAAATAAAGGATATACTATTTACTTATCATTTAAAATTAAATATAGAAATTTTAAGAGAATTATTAAGTATGATGGTAAAGGGTTTAAGTATTAAGCGTTATATAGATGATATAATTCAAGAAAATAAGATTCTAAATAATAATGATGAATTGTTCTTATATACATACTGGTTTAATGCTGCTACATATGCTATTATTCAGTATAAAAGGCAAAATGAATCAGTTAAGGTTTTTTCAAGAACTCATGGTTATGATTTATATTTTGAAAGAAACTGTTTGCACTATTTACCTTTACGTAAACAAATTATAAAAAAATTAGATGTATTATTTTTTATTTCAGACCATGGCAAAGAATATTTTAAGAAAAAGCTATTGTTAAATACCGAAAATAAATTAAAAGTGTCGAAGCTTGGTATAAGAAACGATTTAAAAGTATCAAAACCTTCTAATGATAATATTTTAAGAATTATTAGTTGTTCATTTGCTGTAGATGTTAAGAGGATTGATTTAATTATTAAAGCTATTGCTCAAATAAAGAATTATGATGTATATTGGACTCATATAGGAGATGGACCAAAATTAAAGGAGTTGAAAGAATTAGCAAATGCATTGCTCAGTAATAAATCTAACATCTCTTATGAGTTTTTAGGGTATTTGGAGAATAAAGAAATATATAACTACTACACAAATAGGATGATTGATGTTTTTATAAATGTTAGTGCGTCAGAAGGCATACCCGTGTCTATTATGGAAGCATGTTCTTTTAGTATACCTATTATTGCTACTTCGGTTGGAGGAGTTTCTGAAATAGTAAATGATAATAATGGAGTTTTGCTTTCACCGAATCCTTCTATTAATGAAATTACAGAAGCTATTAATAAAATAAAATTCTCCTCTCAATCTGATATACAAAGATACAGAGAAAATGCTTATCAAACATGGAGTAAATGGTATAACGCAGATGTTAATTATAACAAGTTTATAAATAGCATCTTTAAATTAAAATAATCTAAATGGAGGTAGAACTGATGATTATATTAATAACTTTTCTAATTATAGTTATTTTTGTTATGGCAATAGTTATTTATATTCTAAATAAGAATATAATAAAAAAACATTATATGGGAAGTAGGTATAAACAATATTACAATATACTTACTCAATGGATAAAAAATAAGAATAGAAATAGGAATATAAGTTCTTATTTAAAGAATAAGAATATAAATTCTATTGCAATTTATGGTATGGGGGAACTTGGTATAGCCCTATATGAAGAATTGAAAGATACAGACATAAGGATTATTTATTTAGTAGATAAAAATGCAAATCATATTTATTATGGTGTTAACGAAAGTCATCTCATAAATGTTGATGAAGTTTCTGCACAGGAGGAAGTAGATGCAATTATAGTAACACCTATTTATGATTATGATAAGATTAAGGAAACTCTTGTTAATGGTGGTGTAAAAACTAATATTATATCTCTAGAAAATATTATTTATGACTTATAATTAACAGTGTGGATATTAATAATATAGGAGAAGATAGGTTAATGAAAAAAATTGTTACAGTAATTGGTGCAAGACCGCAATTTATAAAAGCTGCAGCTATTTCAGAAAAATTAAGGCAACATTTTAATGAGATTATCATTCATACGGGTCAACACTTTGACCCAAATATGTCAGATGTATTTTTTCAGCAGCTAAATATTCCTGCGCCTGATTATAATTTAAATTTACATTCATTTAGTCATGGAAAACTTACAGGTCTTATGATGATAAAGGTAGAAGAAATTCTTTTAAAAGAAAAGCCCAATTATGTCTTAGTATATGGAGATACCAATTCCACATTAGCAGGTGCATTGACAGCTGTAAAGCTTGGAATACCAGTAATACATGTGGAAGCCGGAGCGAGAAGCGGTGATAGTCATTCGCCTGAGGAAGTCAACAGAAAGATAACAGATCATGTTGCGAGTTTATTGTTTGGATGCACGGAGTATTGTATTCAAAATTTGAAAAATGAGGGAATAGCCAGCAATGTATTTTTTACAGGCGATGTTATGTATGATATTTTTCAAAAAATGTTTATAGCTGTTAAAGGATTTAAGGGTGAAGAGTTATATTTTCCTTTTAAAAAAGGAGATTATAATTTTTTTACAGTACATCGCCAGGAAAATGTAGATTCTCGGCAAGCACTTTCTGACATTATAAACGCAATATTAGAAAGCAAGATAAATACGGTATTCCCTATTCATCCTAGGACAAAAAGTAGACTTCAAGAATTTGGTTTAATGGAAATTTTAGAAAAATCTCAATATATTAAGCTTTTACCTCCTTTAGGTTATATAGAAACATTACACCTACAATTATATAGTAATAAAATTATTACAGATTCAGGAGGAGTTCAAAGGGAAGCATATTTTCTAAAAAAACCATGTATTACATTACTAGAATTAAGTCCTTGGCCTGTCCTTGTGAATACGAGAAATGCAATTGTTGTTGGTAAGAATAAAGAGGCTATAAAAAGTGCAATTGAATCTTTCGAAGTAAAAGATTATAAAGAGAATCTTTTTGGCGATGGTTCAGCTGCTAATAAAATTGTAGAAAAGATGACTAAAATGCTGTAGGTTTGCTAAGGAAAGTGAATTGAAAAATCCAATTTTACTTGGTATTTTTATGTCAAAATAAATTGTTTAGTATAGGAAAATGCTTGAATCATTTAAGAAGAAATGTATGTTTAAGAAAGATTTATAAAAGGCTGTTTGTGTATCAAGGTGATAAGAATGGTATATTTTATAATAATACTTTTTGTTATTAGTGTACTAATAGTATATATTTATTTTATAAATATTTTGCTAAAACTTTATAAAAAAACTGCAGACAAATATGAGTCTCTGAGCTTCATATATGAAGCTTATTATAATGTTACAAGTTTATGGATTAGAAATAAGAATAAAAATAAAAATATTGAAGCATATCTTGCAAATAAAGGGATTAAATACATTGCTGTTTATGGAGCTGGAAAGTTGGGAGAGTTATTATATGAAGAACTTAAAAATGCTAGTTTAGTAAAAATCAAGTATATCATAGACAGGAATACTGTTAACGATAAGTTTGGTAATCTACCTGTAATCAATATTGATCAAATTGATTTAATGGATAAAATTGACGCTATAGTTGTTACACCTATTTATGTTTATGAAGATATAAAAAATTTTTTAATAGATAAAGGTATTAAAATTGTACTATGTATAGATGATATTATCTATGATATTGCAGGTCTATAGAAACGCATAAATAAAATATAGGAGACAGGTAGCATGAATATAATGATGATAACTAATGCAAATATTTTAGATAAATCGTGTTTAGGTATCTTTAAAAAGATGTTTGCCCAGGCTCGAGCACTTATACAACATAATAGTATAGTAAATTTTGTTTACATGAAAGATCATTCTATAGTTATACATAATATAAACTACAAAAATGAAAGTATTATTAAACCAAGAAGTAGAAAAGATATATATACTAAAATTATTGAAAATGTGGATATTAAAGAAGTTGAAGCATTATATATAAGATATCCTTTATCCAACTACAGATTCATAGATTTTTTAAGAAATATTAAGAAGAAATCTAAAAAAATCAAGGTAGTTGTTGAGTTTCCTACATTTCCTTATGATGCAGAATTAAAAAATGATGAACTAGGGTTGTATATAGATAGAATTTATAGGAGATTGTTATTCCTATATGTTGATGTTTGTGTTTGTTACGATGAATATAAATCTATTTTGGGAATACCAGCTATTAGCATAACTAATGGAATTGAAGTAGAAAAAGTCAGGATTGCAGAATATAAAAAATATGATGAAAATAGTTTACATTTAATAGCAGTGGGAAGCATATCCAAATGGCATGGATATGATAGATTATTAGAAGGATTAAATAGGTATTACAAGAAAAGTAATGATAAATTTAAAGTTTATTTTCATATTGTTGGCTCGGGTAGTGAGTTAAGTAAACTTCAGCAAATAGTCAAACAGTATGGTTTAGATGAGTATGTTATTTTCTGGGGGTCAAAGGAAAAAAGAGAATTAGATGATATTTATGAAAAATGCCATATTGGAATAGGTAGTCTTGGCATGCACAGGATAGGATTAAAATATGGTGCACCCTTGAAAGTAAGAGAATATTGTGCTAGGGGCATTCCTTTTGTTATAGGATATAAAGACCGTGATTTTTCAGATAAATTTGAATATGTATTAAACATAGAAAATAATGAAGATCCTATTAGTGTTGAGGAAATAATAACATTTTACAAAAAAGTATATCAAAATCCTGATTATAAGCAAAAAATGCGGGATTATGCGGTAAAGAACCTCACTTGGGAAATTAAGATGAAGCCTATTATCGATCAGATATGTAATAAAGTATAAATACTTATATATTGTAATATAAAATTAAATTTTTGTACTGTCCATTTCAGTATATAGAGAGGAAATCCTCATATGAACTATTTAACTGAAGTCTCTGTTCTTATGCCTGTATTTAATGGTGAAAAATATTTAAAAGAATCAATAGAAAGCATTTTAAATCAAACTTATAATAATTTTGAATTTATAATAATCAACGATGGTTCAACAGATAATTCTCTACACATAATAAATGAATATGCTAAAAAAGATAATAGAATAGTAGTAATTTCTAGAAAAAACAAAGGACTAGTATATTCATTAAATGAGGGCTTAGCAATTGCTAAAGGGGAATATGTTGCAAGAATGGATTGTGACGATGTTTCTATGCCTGAAAGATTTGGAAAACAAGTTCAATATATGGAACAAAACAGAGAAGTATCTATAATAGGAACATTTATACAAACATTTGGTATTCTAGATGAGCAAATAAAGACAAAATATGAGAGATGGTTTAATTTTAAATTCGACACTAAAAATATTGAAGAAATTTTTTTAAAGAGATGTGTTATATGCCATCCGTCAGTTATGATGAGGAAGAAAGTTTTACAGGATTTGAATGGATATAGTTATAAGTATAAATGTGCTGAAGATTATGATCTTTGGTTAAGGGCTATTAAAAAAGGCTATAAATTAGCACAGTTAGAAGAAAAGCTTATTAAATATAGGGTACACACTGAATCGAAATCATACAAAGATAATCAAGATTATAGTGCTATTAAAGACGTCATAAATATAAAATTAGATTATGTACAAAATATGATAGGAAATAAAAATATGAATTACATAATATGGGGAGCAGGTAACGGAGGAGCGATTGCTGAAAATATTTTAAAATACAGGATCCCTAACTCTAAACTTGTTGGCTATATAGATAAATACAAAAAAGGTATTTTAAATAATATAAGTATTTACAAGCCCGATGAAATCAAAAAAATAAATTTCGATTATGTGTTTATAGCGACTGTACCAGGAAGGGAAGAGGCAGAAGAATATCTAAACAAATTAGGGTTAATTAGTATTAAAAATTATATTCATCTTATATAGTTTTAGAAATATAATAGCATAAAATTGTTATTTATCGGATAATTTCTTAATCGAATTAAAGAAAAATGACTTTCTTATGAATTAAGTTGAAAGGATGTAGCTATCTTTGAATGTGTTGGTTATTCATTCAGCTTCAAGTCAAGTGATTAAGAAGGTAGTATCACAAATTGCAAATAAAGATAATGTATATGTATTGACCTTTCCCAAAAATAGAGGTACATTTTCTAGTATTGCCAAAGAACTTTATTTTGAAAAAGACGATATAAGAATTAGTGCTTATAAAGTAGTTGGGCAGGTTCGAAAAATAATAAAGGAGAAAAAAATAGATTATTTAATAGGTGCATACAGTAATAATTACGGAACCAATTATGAAAATTTAAGGGTATTATTTTCAAAGATAAAAGTTTACCAAAAAGAGATATATAATCGGCGGCTTGAAAAAGTAACTTATAAGTGTACCTTTAAAGAAAAGCTTATAGAATTTTATTATACTTATGAAATAAAAATCTTACCAGTATTGAATGCTTTTCTTAAATTATATCGAAAGTGTACTAAAACTCAACCTGAACAAATTAAGAAGATTATGTTTATCAATAACACCTATGGGATGGGTGGAGTAGAGACTTTATTGTATGAATGGGGAAATTGTTTATCCAAAGCCTATACAGTTATTTGTGTATGTGATACTAATGGTGAAATATATAATATGTACAGAGAGAGTAATATAGTAACATATTTGCATAGGGAAAAAGTTTATAATGAAGCTTGCAGCTTTAATTTTTATTATTATATCAAAAAAGTAATGAAGAAAGAAAAGCCAGATGCTGTTATAATAGCAGGTGCAGATACAATTTTGCCTGCTACCTTAGCTTCAATCTTCGCTAAAGTGCCGAAAATCATAAAAATAAATAATGGTGTGTTTTACGAAGTGATGAATAATAAGCCTGTAGGCATGCAGTTGAGATTATTCTCAGATTTTTACCATTCCATTATTGCGGTAAGTAATTCGGTCAGGAATAATATACATGAATTAGGAATAAAAGAACATTTAATAAGAGTAATCTATGGATCCTCTATAGATGTCAACAATATAAAAAGAAAAAATTATGAGGTAATAGATGAAATGAATACAGATAAAAAGAACGTAGTGTGTATAAGCAGATTATCTGCTGAAAAAGGTGTGGATGTTTTTATAAAAGCAATCAGCTGTATAGATAAAGATACTTTAGACCAATTAAGATTTTTTATAATAGGAGATGGCCCTGAAAAAAATACATTGATAGAATTAAGTCAAAAGCTTAGTGTGGGCAAGTATGTAAGTTTTATGGGATTTAGGAACGATATAGATAATATATTAAATAGCAGTTATATTACTGTGTTATCTTCACATACAGAAGGTTTGCCGCTGTGTATACTTGAATCGATGGCAATGTCAAAAGTATGCATATGTTCAAATGTAGGTGGGATTCCTGAGATAATTGAGCATGATAAAAATGGTTTCTTATTTGAAGATGGTAATTACAAAGAACTAGCCCATTACATAACTATATGTGTCAATAACGAAAATATGCTTCAAAAGATGCAGGAAACTGCGTATGATACTATTAAAAATAAATTTGACATAAATGTAATCATTAAAGATATAAATAATTTAATACATTAGCTTTATAAACAACTAAAAAGTAAGGTGATATTTTTGAAGGTTAATATACTTATGCCGGTATATAATGGTGAAAATCTATTGAATTGCACTATAAATAATATCTTAAATCAAACTTATAAAGATTTCACGTTTATTATTGTAAATGACCATTCTGATGACAATACTTTAAATATATTGAACAGTCACAGGGACAGAACTGAAAAGATAAAAATTGTTAATTCCACTAACAAAAAAGGAATTGTTGCTGCACTAAATGAAGGAATTAATCATTTGGATAATGATTGTGAATATGTGGCACGAATGGACTGTGGTGATATATGTACATTAAATAGAATCGAGAAACAGGTAAAATTTCTGGATTCAAATATGAATTATGTTGCTGTGGGTTCACAGTTTGAAATGTTTTGTGAAGAAGGTAACCTTGGCGAAGGGATATTAAGATTTCAGGACTATTCCAATTGTATTTGCAACTATGAAGATATTAAAGAGAATTATACCGTTATGGCAATGTTTGCCCATCCTACATTAATGTTTAGGAAAGCTATTTTTAACATCATTGGAGTCTATGATGAAAAGTATTACCCTGCAGAAGATTATGAGATTGTTAGTAGGCTGCTAACTCGAAACTTTAAAGTGCATAAAATACCGGAAATATTAGTAAAATGTAGATTTACGCCAAATGAAGGAATAAGTCAAGTCAAAAGAACAGAACAAGTCAAAGTCTCTTTAAGAATCAAATTAGAATTTATAAAAAATAACTTTTTAAATGTTCAAAATAGAAAGAATGTTATTATTTGGGGGATAAAAGAATTTGCAGGATATTTAGAAGAAGAATTGAGGGATCCAAAATACCAAGCTATAGTAAAATGCTTCACTGACTTTGATGAAACCTCATGGGGGAAAAATAAGAATGGATTGCCTATTATTTCTCCTGAGGAAGTTATGAGAAATATAACAAGTGATGATATAATTATTACTATGTGGAATATAGAGAGAGAACGGATAATAAGCTTTTTAAATGAGAATGGACTAAAAAGAAACAAAAACTATTTCGTTTTTTCATAACGAATTTATTATAGAGTTGGTAAACTGCAGTTAGGAACTATGGGTTAATTATATTTATGTATTTGGAGGTCTACCATTGAATATATTACATTTAACAACCTTTTTACAGGGGGGGGCCGGCAGGATTATCTATGAACTGGCACTTGCCCAACATAATATGGGGTATCATGTAACGGTCATTACAGGCAAAACTTCAGAGCCCGGATATTGTAATTACGATGAATACATAGAAGGTCTAAAAGATAATGGTGTATGCATATATCAAATAGATTCTATGTTCAAACGGGAACTTCATCTTAATCTTGAAGTCGCCGGAGCAGCAAGAGATATAATTTATAAAAATAATATTGATATAATTCATGCTCATGCAGCAATTCCTGGGTTTGTCGGGGTAATTGCAAGGTCCGGCAAAAGGAAATATATTCCTGTACTCCAGACAATGCACGGTTGGGGAACTAATAAATCTCTTTTACATGAAAAAATGGATATAATCATTATGAACGGATTGGATCAGATTGTGGCTGTCTCCAAAAGTGATAAAAATCTTTTAGAAGAAAAAGGAGTAGATAGGGAAAAAATTAAAGTTATTTATAATGGTGTAACTGAAAGTAATGTAGATGTTGGCGGCAGTGATGAAACATTATTAGAGATAAAAAGTTTTAAAGAAAAAGGGTTTAAGGTTATTGGATGTATCGGTACGGTTTGTGAACGAAAAAACCAATCTCTTTTATTAGATGTGTTTAATCAAATTGTTAAGACGCATAAGGCAGTGTGTGTTTTTATTGGTGAAGGCGATTTAATTCCTGTTTTAGAAGAACGTGCAGCACAATATGGAGTAGAACAATTTGTAAAGTTCTATGGTTATAAACAAAATGCAAGCAAATATTTAAGAGAATTTGATTGCCTTGTCTTGCCTTCCAATAGTGAAGGGTTACCACTTACCGTATTAGAAGCTTTTAGAGAAAAAGTGCCTGTTATTGCAAGTAATATTCCTATATTTAAAGAGATTATTGATGATAGACATACTGGATATTTGTTTAAAGCTAATGATGCTACTTCGCTAATGTCAATTTTAGGACAAGTTCTATCTACTTTAAAAAAAGATACTAACTTTTTAGTAGAGGTTGCCTATGGGTTTTATGAAAAATGTTTTTCGACAAAAGCAATGATAGAAAATTATAATAATTTGTATTTGGATTTAGTTTCCAGATAAATAACCTTTCGTTAAGAATAGAGGATTTTATATGCGATTATTGGTTACTGCTATAGGGAAAAGGGTTCAGCTTATAAAACATTTAAGAAAGCACTTTGAAGTGATTGGAATAGATTGTTCTGAACTTGTACCTGCAAGATTTTTTGTAAGTAGTTTTTATCAGACTGTAAGATTTAGTGAGGACTCATACATTGATAAATTACTTGACATTTGTCAAAAAGAAAAAGTTAATATTATACTTCCATTATATGAGCAAGAATTTATTTTATTAGATGCTTATCGCAAGCAGTTAAAAGCTATAGGAACTTTTTTAATGTTATCTAATAAAACCGTATTGGCTACATGCAACGACAAATGGGCAACATATAAATTCTTTTTAGATAATGATATCAACACTCCCAAAAGTTATATATCCTTGGAAGAAGGATATAATTTTCCCCTGTTTATAAAGCCCAGAACAGGAATGGGAAGCCAGCAAGCTTTTAAGGCAAACAATACGGAGGAATTGTATTTTTATTTTAACAGGATAAAAAACCCTATTGTTCAGGAATTTGTAGAAGGGAAAGAGTACACAATAGACTGCATTTGCGGCATGGACGGCAGGCCGGTTTCAGTTGTTCCAAGAGAACGGTTGGAAGTCAGGGCTGGAGAAGTATCAAAATCCAGGACATGCAAGGATGCTGCAATCATTGATGCAGCAGTAGATGTATGTGAGAAACTGGGGGCGATAGGCCCTATTACAATACAGTGTATCAAGACAGCACAGGGAGATATTAAGTTTATAGAGATTAATCCCAGAGTAGGTGGAGGGGTTCCTTTAACCTTTGAGGCAGGAGTGGATTATGGAACGATTTTAAAGAAGATGGCAATGGGGGAAAAGGTAGAACCTTTGATTGGTCAGTTCAAAGAAATTACCATGCTCAGATATGATGAGGCGGTATTTATATGAAAGGAATTGTATTTGACCTGGATGATACTTTATATAATGAATTTTGTAAATATTTTTTTAAATGAAGATTATGAGGCTGATTTTATAGTTCGAAACCTGTATGAGGTAGAAAAATTTTTAAAATAAGCTAAAGTAATTTTGTAGTACGAGATATATTTTAAAGGAACTTATGATAGGAGAGAGAATATATGAGAAAGATAAAAGTTGGTAATAGATTCATAGGAGACACTTATCCCTGTTTTATCATTGCCGAAGCAGGCAGCAATCATGACCGGGATCTGGGACAGGCTAAGAAGCTCATCGATGTGGCTGTAGAAGCGGGGGCGGATGCTGTGAAGTTTCAGACCTTTACGGCAGACAAGATAGCGGCGAATATTTCTCATCCTATTATGCAATTGGGACAGGAATATGAAGGAGTACCTACCCTTTTTGAGTTGTATAAAGGGTTGGAACTTCCGAGAGAATGGCAGACCGAACTGAAAAGGTATGCAGATGAAAAAGGAATCATGTTTTTATCCACACCTTTTGATTATGATGCAGTAGAAGAATTGGACGCATTAGGTATGGAATGTTACAAAATTGCTTCTTTTGAGATGGTGGATATTCCTTTTTTAAAATATATTGCCAAAAAACAAAAGCCAATTATCTTATCAACAGGAATGGCTGCAATGGGGGAAATTGAAGAGGCATTACAGGCTATTTATGGACAGGGGAATGAACAAGTCGTATTGCTTCATTGCGGTATCAGCTATCCTATGCCTGTGGAAGAAGTCAATCTTGCAGCGATGGATACTATGAAACAAGCATTTCAGGTCCCTATAGGGTATTCAGATCATACTTTAGGCATGACCGTTCCCATTGCTGCAGTTGCCAGGGGGGCTAAAGTGATTGAAAAACATTTTACACTGGACCGCAAACTGAAAGGACCGGACCATAAATTTGCCATAGAACCGCATGAGTTAAAGGCTATGGTAAAAGCCATCAGGGATACGGAAAAAGCTATCGGTTCCCCTGTCAAAGCATTAGCACAAGTAGAAGAAATACATCATCGACGAGGAAGAAGAAGCATCTTTGCAAAGACAGACATTCCAAAAGGTACTATCATTACAGAAGATATGCTTGCTGTTTTACGGCCAGGAATAGGGCTTATGCCCAAATATTTTGATATCGTGGTAGGAAGAGTAGCACAAAATGATATTAAAAAAAATGAGCCAATTACATGGGATAAGATATGAATGATTTTTATATAAATGGATAGCAAGTGGAATATGAACATAGATTTGAAGAGTTACTAAAAACGATTGGGAAGTAGTTCAATACATAAGCGTAAGGGGGCTGCTAGCATGAAAAAAGAGGTAGTATGTATTATACAGGCTAGAATAGGATCAGAGCGTTTACCAGGAAAGGTTATTAAGGAACTTTGCGGAATCCCGATGATTGAACACATTGTTAAAAGGTTAAAAAAGGCTAGAACCATTGATAAAATTATAGTCGCAACATCTGCAAATACTGAAAATGATATTTTAGCTCAAAAAATTCAAAATACAGATGCTGTTTTGTTCCGCGGAAATGAGGAAGATGTCCTAAGAAGATATGTAGACGCAGTAAAAGCTATTGGAGGAGATTACATCATTCGTGTAACAGGTGATTGTCCGTTGGTTTCAGCGGAAGTAATTGATGAACTGGCAGAAAAATTTGTAAGTAGTAACGTAGATTACATGAGAGTAGATGTTCCTGACACTTTTGCAAGGGGGTTTGATGCAGAGATTTTCACTAAAGAAGCTTTAATGAAAGCTAACCAACTTGCTCATAAAGAGATGTATAGGGAGCATGTGACTTTGTATATGTATAGACATCCTGAGATATTTTCAGTTTCAAAGTTGGTGGCCAAGGAAGAATGGAGAAGACCACATTATCGCTTATGTGTAGATACTCCTGAAGATTTTGAGGTAGTTTCTAATATTTATAATGGTCTTTATGAAGAAGGAAGCTACTTTACCGTTGATGAAATTATTCGATATCTTGATGCCCATCCGGAGGTAGCGTCTATTAATCAGGATATTGTACAAAAGCATGTATAGCAGTCAGCGGGTGAAGCCTATGAATATCGCTTTTAGAGTAGATGGCGGCATTGAAATCGGGATGGGGCATGTCATGCGTTGTATATCCCTGGCGAAAGAGTTTAGAAATGCAGGATGTGCAATATATTTTTTTAGCAGGATACAGGAAGGTATTAACAAGATATCGGATGAGAGCTTTAACGTTATTCGGTTAGCTCATGAAACGTCTTCAAATGACATAGGAATATCGGACTTTTATTGGGAAACATCCGCACTAATCTGTCTTATCGCCAAGTATGATATAGAGTTATTAATTGTCGATACTTATTTGGTAGACGAGATGTATTTTCAAGCTTTAAGGCCTCATCTTAAGAGAATAGCATACATCGATGATTTAAACAGATTTGTATATCCTGTGGATATTCTTATCAATGGAAATCTTACCGGGGAATATGAAAAATATATAAAATATTCCGACAATGAATTAATGCTTTTAGGACTGAAATATAACCTTATACGGGATGAATTCAGGAATCTTCCTAAAAGAATTATAAATCATGAAGTAAAAGAAATTATGATTACCACGGGTGGAACAGATCCATATCATCTGAGTCTCAAAATAGCACAGTGGATTCTAAGGGATGAATATTTTAAAAATATTAAATTAAATGTGGTCATTGGCGGAGGATTTAAAAATATTGAGCAATTGGAAGAATTGAGTAAGCATTATTCCAATTTAGTTTTATATCAGAATGTAAAATACATGTCAGAGATTATGCTCTGTTCTGATATAGCCATATCCGCAGGAGGAAGTACACTTTATGAGCTATGTGCCTGCGGTACACCTGCTCTTGCATTGATCATGGCAGACAACCAGGAGCAGTTAGTCCAAAAATTTGATGAACTCGGTTATATGCAATCTTTAGGCTGGTATCATCAACTGAAAGAGAAACCTTTTATAAATCAATTAAAGTCCTTATGCAATGATTATAATAGAAGATGTTATTTAGCCAATCAAAATCAAAAGGTGGTAGACGGCTACGGCACGCAGCGGGTTGCAAGAGAAATTCTGGCACGAGCTATAGTAGATTGATGCATCTTAAGTTTAATTTGGTAAGGAGAAAAAGTATGAGAAGTTTTATTCCTTATGGACAACAGTGGATTGATGAGGATGATGTTCAGGCGGTGATTAAAACATTAAAGAGTGATTATCTCACTACTGGCCCTAAGATAAAGCAATTTGAAGAAAAGCTTAAAGAGGTGGCAGGAGCTGAGTATGCAGTAGCCATAGCCAATGGTACTGCAGCACTTCATGCGGCTTGTTTTGCAGCGGGCATTCAAGAAGGGGATGAGGTAATTACTTCACCTATAACATTTGCAGCTTCAGCCAATTGTGTCCTATATATGGGAGCAAAACCTGTTTTTGCAGATATTGATCCCGCTACATATAATATTCATCCTGATGAAATTAGAAAAAAGATTACCAAGAAGACAAAGGCAATTATTCCAGTGCATTTTACCGGGCAACCCTGTGACATGGACGAGATTATAAAGATTGCAAAAGAATATGATTTAATGGTAATTGAAGATGGCGCCCATGCACTAGGTGCCGAATATAAAGGAAAAAAAATCGGCAGCATCGGAGATATGACTACTTTTAGCTTCCACCCTGTTAAGCACATCACGACGGGTGAAGGTGGAGCTATTACAACAAATAGTAAAGAATTATATGAGAAATTACTAATATTTAGAACCCATGGAATTACGCGAGATGTTGAAAAAATGACGAAGGATGAAGGGCCATGGTATTATGAACAGCATTTTTTAGGATATAATTACAGGATTACAGATTTCCAGGCTGCTTTAGGTATAAGTCAGTTGAAAAAGCTGGAATTATTTTTGGAAAAGAGAAGGAAGTATGTAAAACAATATAACGATGCTTTTAAAGATATAGAAGGAATCGTTATCCCTTATCAACTTCCACAGACTATTTCTGCCTGGCATTTATATATTATACAGCTGGAATTACAAAAGTTAGCAGTAGGAAGAAAAGAGATTTTTCAAGAGTTACGGAGTAGAAATATAGGGGTAAATGTGCATTACATTCCAGTATATTACCATCCCTATTACCAAAAACTCGGCTATCAAAAGGGTCTATGTCCTCATGCCGAAAAGCTTTACGATAGGATGATAACCCTTCCTTTGTTTCCTAAGATGCAAAGCGAAGATGTAGAATATGTTATACAGAGTGTAAAAGAAATCGTCGGTAAATATAGAATAGGGTAATACCTGTTTTTTTAGAATAAAATAGTTTGTAATTCGCAATTGCAGGTCGCCTGTGAATTTAAGAAATTTAGTGATAGAAAGGAAGATAAGCTTGAATATATTAGTAACCGGTGGTGCAGGATTTATCGGACGATGGGTTGTTAAAAAACTTTTAGATGATGGACATAAGGTCTGGATATTAGATGACCTATCCAACGGCAGGATTGAAAATATTTCGGAATTCATGAATCATAAAAATTTTATGGAGTTTGTAAAAGGTGATATTAAAGATATCAATGTACTGGACAAGTTATTTACAAACCGGTTTGATATTTGTTACCACCTGGGAGCCAGTATTAATGTACAGGATAGTATTGATGACCCCAGGACTACATTTGAAAACGATGCGGTAGGGACATTTAACGTACTGGAACAGTGCAGAAAATATGATGCAAAGATAGTGTTTATGAGTACATGTATGGTATATGACAGGGCCACCGACGAAAATGGGATTACAGAAAGACATCCCATAAAGCCGGTTTCTCCTTATGCCGGAAGCAAGATTGCAGGAGAAAATATGGTGCTTTCTTACTGGTATGCATACAAATTACCTGCAGTAGTTGTAAGACCCTTTAATACATATGGACCATTCCAGAAAACAGGTGGTGAAGGTGGTGTGGTGGCTATCTTTATCAAAAGATATTTATCGGGAGAAGTATTAAATATTTATGGTGACGGGACCCAGACAAGAGATCTCTTATATGTAGAAGACTGTGCACGGTTTGTAGTGGAAGCAGGTTACTCGGATAAAGCAAATGGAGAAATTCTCAATGCAGGTTTGGGAAGAGACATATCTATCAATGAGCTTGCAATGCTTATTGCAAAGGATAGAGAGAAAATAACACATGTTCCTCATATACATCCTCAAAGTGAGATTATGAAACTTCTTTGTAACTATGAGAAGGCTAAAAAACTTTTGAACTGGGAACCGCAGGTAAGTTTGGAAGAAGGGATTTATAAGACAGAACGATGGATAAAAGAAAATTATAAGCTTATTTAGATATGTATTAAACCGGGGACAGTTCTTGAATTTTGCTAAAAATCCGGCAAAATTCTTGAAGTAAGGAATGTAATAAAAAATATCAATGGCTAAATGAAGTTTTAGCACAAATACCTAAGAAAGCATTAAAAGATGCTTGTAATGCAATAAAGGATTTTTTTAAGGGATAAAAAGACAGAATACCACAAAGGTAATATTCTAATCCAAGAGTAATAATGGTAGGCTTGCGTTAGCAAGCCAATTTTGTATATAATAAATACAAATCTATATGGAACGCACTAGATATTTCACATGACTTGTCAGGGCTTTTATGTAAAATTTATATAATTCTTGATGATGACAAGAATAAGTTGTAAAAACTCTTTCTGAAAACCGAGTAGAATAGGGGGCTGATGGCTAAACACCCATCTAGTAAAACGCAATGGGTCGTTAATATTGGTAAAGGAGCAGAAAAAAGAATGAACCAAAAAGATATCCGATGGAGACAGAGATTTGAAAATTTTAAAAAGGCATATAGTCAGTTCCATTCAGCAATTTTGGATTTTGAAAACTTAAGTGTTCTTGAAAAGGAAGGACTTATCCAGAGATTTGAGTATACCTTTGAATTAGCATGGAAAACATTAAAGGATTATCTGGAATCCCAAGAGGTTTCAGCAAACTTCCCTAGAGAAGTTATCAAAGCAGCTTTTCACTATGGATTAATTGAAGATGGAGATGTTTGGATGGATATGTTAGAAAAACGAAATCTCATGGCTCATACATATGATGAAGAGCGTTTTAAATTAGCAGTTACAAAAATTAAAAATAGTTATTACAAAGCTATAACTCAGGTATACAAGGATTTGGGAGAGAAAATATGAGATTTGGTATATCACAAAAGAGTTTTGAATTAATCATTCATGCCTTGTCTAGATGGCCAGAGATTGAAAAGGCTGCGATTTTTGGGAGTCGAGCTATGGGAAATTATAAAAGGGGTTCAGATATAGACTTGGTTATATATGGTACAAACATAACAATAGATACAGTAAATGCTTTAAGTATTATGCTTAATGAAGAATTGCCCTTGCCTTATTATTTTGACGTAGTCCATTATGAATCTTTAAAACATGATTCATTAAAGGCTCACATCGACACTTATGGTAGAACATTTTACGAAAATATTCACACCGACTTAAAATGACGGGATAAAAACGGAATTGTTGATAGTATTAATGATTCCGGGTAAGCCTCTGGAGTAACTGCATATATTTATGCAGTACTAATGAAATATGAGCTTTATTATGATTGCTTTACAAGCTATCACACCAACGGCAAGAACCCGTCTGAGATGATTTTTTTGATTTTGCAGTATCTTGAGGAGGAGCTTTCAAGATATGTTGAGATTAGCAAGAACGCAAGTAACATTTCTAACGGTAGAGATGTTGACGATAAGGACGAACAGGAATTATGAGTACTCCATATTCAAACATCACTCCAGTGAAAAAATCCTGTAAAGACTAGAAGTCACGGGCAGAACTCATGGGAACATAGGGGTTAATATGTACTAAACTTTTTATGACAATTTCCGATAAATAAATCAAGAGGAAAAATTTTAAAATTTCCAGACAATCAATGGAAAAATACGACCGCAAGGAGGGGTATCAAATGGCAAGCAGCATATCCAGTGTGTATAATACAACGCTCAGGCTTACGGGACTTTCATCAGGAATAGATACTGAAAGCATCATTAAACAACTAATGCAGATTGAACAGATGAAGGTGGACAAGGTTAAGCAGGAGAAGCAGCTTCTTGAATGGAAAAAAGAGGATTACCGGTCTATTACAAATCTTTTAAGAAGTTTTAAAGATGAATACTTTGACATATTAAAGCCTGAGACGAATATGAGATCCCAGTCTGCTTATGCAAAATATGATGAGACTTCTTCAGATCCTGATGTGGCTACAGCCATAGGAGGCGCCGGAGTTATCAGTACAAGTCACACGCTTACCGTTAGTGAAATTGCAGAGGCGGCAAAAGCTGAGAGCAGTGCGGCGGTCAGTGGAGGGGCCAACGGTACAATCAGCCTGAATGACACATTGGAAACGGTAAGTGCAAAATTGACTGCCGGTTCGATTACTTTTGGCGGTGCTAATAATGATGAACTGACACTTACCATTAATGGAGTAACCATTACCGCCAAAAAAAATGAGACGCTGAATACACTCATTAACCGGGTCAATTCCAGCAATGCAGGCGTTAAAATGAGTTATAGCCCATTTTTGGATAAATTTACCATTAATGCAAAGGAAACGGGGCTTTCAGGGAATAACATCACTGTCACAGATAACGGGAGCGGATTTGTTTCGGCGACCCGGCTTAACCTCGTAGATAATAAGCTTACCGGAGGAAAGGATGCCAGTTTTACTCTGGACGGCAAAACGTCCACCAGCAAGAGCAATACTTTTACAATCGACGGCGTTACTTATACGTTAAAAGGTAAAACCGGGGCAAGTACTACCATTACATTGGAACAGGATACCGATGGAATCTATAATCTTATCAAGGGCTTTGTGGATAAATATAATGAAATTATAAGTACCATTAACAATGAGTATAACGAGAAAAGAAACAGGGATTATCCGCCGCTTACCGATGCGCAAAAAGAAGAAATGACTGAAAATGACATAAAACTGTGGGAAGAAAAAGCAAAAGCCGGGATGCTTTATCGTGACAGCATATTGGGGAATATCACAAATGACATGCGAAGAGCCATGTATGATAGCATATATACCACTTCCGGCGATTCAAACACAAAACTGTCCTATAATTTGGCCTCGATTGGTATTACCACTGGGTCATACCAGGATATGGGCAAACTTATCATTGATGAAAATAAATTGAAAGAGGCTATTAAAAATTCGCCGGAACAGGTGATCCAACTTTTTACACAAGAGTCGGATGTTGCTTATTCTCCGGATTTGACAGCTGTACAAAGAAAAGAGAGGTATGAGGAAAACGGGATTATATACAGATTGTATGATATCATTGAAAATAATATAAGAACAACAAGGGACAGCAGTGGCAAAAAAGGGATACTGCTTGAAAAAGCCGGAATTGCCGGTGATTTGACAGATACAAACAATCTTATGAACACCGCTATTGCAGAAAAAGATTCATTAATAGACACATTGCTTGTGAAATTGCAGGAAAAAGAAGAGAGGTACTATCAAAAATTTGCGGCAATGGAAGAAGCGTTAAGCAGGATGAACAGCCAATCGGCATGGATTAGCCAGCAGATGGGCTGATGACTAATATAACAATAAATGATGGCATGGGTGGTTGTGTATCTTGGAATCAAAAAATAACCAATATCTTAATTTGTTAATACAAAAAATGAACCTATTAGAACAAATGGCTGACAATACAAACGATCAGGCTGCTGCAATTGCCAACAGCGATCAATCTCTTTTGGCTTCCCTGCTGGAAGGCAGACAAATCCTGATGGATCAAATTGACGTGATTGATAATGTCATGACCGAATACCAGTCCGGCATCAGGCATGATACTGAAGAATACATGGAAATATGCGGGATAAAAGAAAGAATTCAATCAAAATTAAAAGAAATATATGTAATAGATCAGGAAAATATTGATAAGTTAAAGAAACAGAAAAGGGAAGCCGAGCAATCTATTCATCAAATGAATATCGGGAAAAAAGCACTGACAGAAGGTTATTTCAAATCTGGTATACAAGCTTATGGGTATTTTTTTGATAAGAAAATTGGAAAATGAGGTGTAATGAATGGCAATGAACAACCCTTATGCTGCTTACCAAAAGTTTGCTAAAAATTCACAGATCAAAAAGGAAATAAAGGGAAATGACAAGAGTGAAAATCAGGCTGCGCCTATCATAAATACTGTATTGCCAAATGGTGTACAAAGCAGGCCATCCAGCACGAATGTTGTCAAGCCTAACCAATATCTCGAGTCTGCCGTGATGACAGCAACTCCTGAGGAGCTCACATTAATGCTTTATGATGGTGCTATTAAATTTATGAATCAGGCAATTATTTTTATACAAATGAAACAGGTTGAAAAAGCCCATAATGCTGTTGTAAGAGCACAAGACATTTTTACTGAGCTAATGAGCACGTTGAATATGGAGTACCCTATAGCCCAAAATTTATACAGTATCTATGATTTTATATTTAATTCCTTATTGCAGGCAAATACTAAGAAAGATCCCAATATTATAAGGGAAATGATCTCATTGGCCCGTGAACTTCGTGACACATGGGCAAAAGCAATGAAATCAGCCAAAAAAGGTTAAAAGATAGGCCATGGATATTCAATCCCTTTCACATCAACTATTAGATATTATAAAAGAAAAGCATGTGGCTTTACAGAAGATATATCAATTGACCTACCAACAGTCAGAGGCTATCGCTAAAAAACAGCTGAATGATTTTTTATCCTTAAGCCAGGATAAACAGGCACTTATTGAAAAAACCAACCAACTGGATGAATTGTTTAATAAGCATTACGAGTTAGCTAAAAAGTCTCCTATAGGGAGCAGTTTTCCACAAATTCTTTCTAAACATATGGATTTAAAGATAATGCAGGAAACAATAAAAGCGATACAGGAAATAGCAGAAAAAATAAAGCTTATGGAACTGCAAAATAAAGATGCATATAAAAAGATGCTCCTTGACATGATGGTTTCATTAAATCAGTCTATGGCTAGCAAGCAGGATCAAATTACCCGGTACAAGAGAATGAATGATTATAAAAAGAACAAACCCTGAGATGTTATTTACATCGGGGTTTTTTACTTGTTGCTTTTAGTTAAATAAATATTCTCGCCTTATTACGGATATAATAATCAAACTTTATAGTTTTATTTCCCTTTACCAAATGCTATACTAATAAATATATATGTTGCAAAAAAGATTTTACAGAATCCTGTTAAATCGGACTTTTTCAGTGGTTTCGGACGGTTCTCATGTCACATTAAAAATCAAATGTGCGTGATACCCGTCCCCAAGTCACATTCTATAGTTCACAGTTAACAGTTCTCAGTTCACAGTAGTAAACGATTTAATAGCTTTTACTGTGAACCGTGAACTGTGAACAATTATTAATTGATCTAAACTGGAGGTTTTGCTGTGTCACAATTCCGACGAGATGTAGTGACCGGGGAATGGATGATTATTGCACAGGAGAGGGTCGGACGGCCTTATCAATTTGGTGAACAGGATGATAAGAGCCTTTGTCCCTTTTGTCCCGGAAATGAACATATGACGCCCAATGAAATCATGAGGATAGAAAATGACGGTGAATGGGAATTGCGGGTGGTTCCCAACAAATATCCTGCGGTATGTGCGCAGGATGGTTTAATGGATGAGAATACATTATTTTATTCGACATGCGAAGCGACGGGTATACACGAGGTTGTGATAGAAACACGTTTCCACAGCGAAGCACTACATCATCTAAATACCGACAAAATATTTGATGTACTGTCTGTATACAAAAAAAGATTTATTGAACTTTCGCAGCTAAATGACATAAAGTATGTCCAGATTTTTAAAAATCATGGCAAAAACGGCGGCGCTTCCCTCCGGCATTCTCACTCCCAGATTGTAGCACTTCCCTTTGTACCTCAAAGGATAGAGCAGGAAATGGAGGGAGCTCTAAAATATTATCAAAATGAAGGCAGGTGCATATTTTGCGATGTTATAAAAAAAGAATTGGACTGCCGGGAAAGAATGATTTGTAGAAATGATCATTTTGTTGCCGTAGCTTCTTTTGCACCCCGGTTTTCTTATGAAATGTGGATGATTCCTTTAGAGCACCAGGAAATGTTTTGTTTTGCAAGTGATCAAGTATTAATGTCGCTCGCGGATATTTTTAAAAATACAATGCAAATGATGATAAAGACATTGGGAGAATTTCCCTATAACCTTGTTCTACATACTGCCCCATACAAATTTACAGGCAAGCATTACCACTGGCATATAGAATTGGTTCCTCGAGTGTCTCACCATGCAGGATTTGAGATAGCTACCGGAACCTGCATCACTACTATTTCGCCGGAAGAGGTCACTCAATTGTTGACAAAAAAATAGGCAGAAAAACGTTATGTGTGAATTTCCCGGGAAATACGACAGTATTTACTATGTAAAAAAGTCCAAAATTCGCAAATACTATAATCGCAGCGATAAAAAAATAACATTAGAAAAATGAATTTTAACTAGTGAAAAGATATACAATTGAGGTGATAAATCATGCCTGGATCAAGAAAATCAAGATTGTTAGTCCCAGAGAGCTATGATGCCATGACAAGATTTAAGATGGAAGTAGCTCAGGAGATAGGACATTTACAATTTGTAAAGGAAAATAATGACCACTATAAGGGAGACGTTCCGGCAAAAATTAATGGACAACAGGGTGGACCTATTGGTGGAGAAATGGTAAAAAGAATGGTCCAAATGTATGAACAGCAGATGAAGTAAGATAATAATAAAAAAATCGGCTTGCCAAGCCGATTTTTTCATCAATAATAGAACCTTACGAATTTAATGGAGTACAAATCGCATAGTAATAGATCATCGCTCTCTGCTTCTCTAATAATAACATAATTGATACCGACATCTACTAGAGTACCTTCTCTATCAATAAATGTATTTGTTCCAATTAAAAAATCTATTTTTACCCTTCTGCCGATTTGTGTCTTAAGGTAAGCTGGAATATAACCTATATCAGTTATAGTAGGGGGGCCTTCTTCAAAACCAACACTTGGAGGAATGATTGGCTGCATTCCTATTGGACCATAAGGACCGTATGGACCATATGCCGGAGCCTGAGGATAGCCAGGATAGGTGGGCGTGGTTGGATACATTGGGGTAGTCGGATACATTGGAGCAGGTTGCATGCCAGTAGGAGGCATACCCTCAGAAGGATAACCCGGTACCACTGGTCTATAAGTTTCAGGAATTTCGGGATACATCATATCTTGTCTTTCAGGTACTTGGTAGTATTGTCTGGGCGGTTGTTGCGCATAATTAAACATTAAAATCTCCTCCTAAACTAAATTAATCTGTAAAAAACCTTTTTTGCAACATATATATAATCTTTAATTAAGCCTAAGTTTCAATCCTGGACTAAATCTTATGTTTGTGCATAGAGCGATGTGGGATTGTAGAAGCAGTGGTCATTAATTCTTGTTTGCCAGTAACCTGTTCCGTTATATGGGAAATACCTCGGGCATTCCGGTCTGAATGGGTTCATGTACCACAGGCATTCCCCTACCACAGAGACTTTATTTCCTGCTAAAGCCCAATCGGCAATTTCATAGTGAATTTCTTCCGGTGGAAGACTCCATACGTTTTGAGGATTAGGTTGACCACCAATAATCGTCTTATGACAGGAATATTGACACATTTGCGTTAGTACTTTTCTTAGATCGCCCTGACAGATTCTTTGATATTCACCATAGGCTATGTGTACCCTGTTCATGGTTACAGTTGCAACAGCTTTCATTCCTTCAATACCTTCACCTTCGGCTTCACATCGTATCATCCGTGCAAAAAGCTCCCTTGTAGACATTGGCATGTATTTTCACCTCCTATGTTTAAATGCCGGGATACTATATTCATTTTCTTGTATTAATAATATATTCTTATGGTAACGGAATTGACACTATATGTAGATAATTTATGTAAAATATTTCACTTTACATTTTTTGAGGTTAAGATTAAGATTGAAATTGAGATTAAAATAGAAGCGGAGAACTAAGAACTATGAACCATGAACCATGAACTATTTTTGCACTAAGGGGGAAAAGAACATTAACAGCAAAAAATTGATTCAAGATAATCTATTAAATTGGTTTGAAAAGAATAAAAGGGACCTGCCGTGGCGAAAGACAAAGGATGCTTATAAAATATGGGTTTCAGAAATTATGCTGCAGCAAACCCGTGTAGATACAGTAATAGAATACTACAACCGGTTTATAGAAAGATTTCCGACAGTAGAAGATTTGGCTGCAGCGGAAGAACAAGAAGTGCTAAAATACTGGCAGGGACTGGGATACTATTCTCGTGTCCGGAACCTGCATAAAGGCGCAAAAATAATTTGGGAACAATATACAGGAGTTTTTCCTGACCACATAGAGCAAGTTAGAAAAATTCCAGGGATAGGAGCCTATACTGCCGGAGCAATTTTGAGCATTGCTTATAATTTACCCTACCCTGCAGTCGATGGCAATGTACTTCGTGTATTTTCCCGGGTATTTAGTATAAAAGAGGATATTGCACAGCCTCAGACAGTGAAGCTGATAGAGAAAATGGTGAAGGAATATATTCCTGAAGGAAGAGCTTCGGATTTTACAGAAAGCCTGATGGAACTGGGGGCGCTTATATGTGTTCCGGTATCCCCCATGTGCTTGGCCTGTCCTCTGTATCACCACTGTGAAGCCCGGCAAACAGGCATACAGGATGAACTGCCTATAAAAACAAAAAAGGTTAAATCTAAACAAGTGCATATGATCTTTTGTGTAATTCGATATGACGATAAGATTTTAATTACAAAAAATCCCTCAAATGGATTATTGGGTGGAATGTGGGGGGTTCCCGGTAAGGAAGTAAATGCCGGTGGCTATGAGCACACTGTAGAATCGATTTTAAGTGAATTGCATATACAACCTGAACATATTAAGAAACTGGGAAAGGCACGGCATGTCTTCACCCATATGGACTGGGATATGGATATTTATATGTGTAAGGCTGCAAATAAAGGTCAGATTAATCAAGAGCATCGGTGGGTAGGGAGAGAGAATATCGATGATTATCCACTTCCTAAGGTTTATCAGAAAGTTTGGGAGAAAATAGAATGGTAAATTTACTATTTTTTATAATAAGATAAGCTGAAAAATAATGCTGCTATTTAAGCAGCATTATTTTTCACTCAGTGTCCACCTTTATTTTTATCCCAGCACCCGGCCTTCTGACAATTCAGATACCGGAACTTCTATAGTAGTGTCATTAGAAGCAATATTTTTCACTTCTGCACTGTTTCTATTAGCGTGTAAATGTGTTATCCAAACCGGTTTGCCATGATGTAGGACTTCTATCGTATTTGGTGAGAAAAAGATTTCCCTTGCTCTCTCGAACTGCATATTTTCGCCTCCTAAAGCTATAATCAACAATATTATATGTATGATTTTATTTATTTATTTATTAATCTAAATTTAGGACTGTTTTTTTATTCAAATTTAAAAACACCCAAGCCTTCAAGGGTTTGCCTGTCAATCTCGTTATGCGGTTCAATGCCGCATTGCTTTTGTGCAGCAAATACGGCGGCTTTCATACCGTCACCATAAATTCCGTCTATTGCACCTTTATATAGTCCTTTTTTCTTTAGTATCAGTTGTACATGCATTACATCGGCACCCCTGTCGCCGGGGATGATGGTGCGGGGGGTTGCACCAAAAGGGCTATAAGGACCTTTAGTAATAATGACTGGTGTTCCATGAGGCACTATTTTCCACAGTTCTTCAGCATTTTGGTTAAACATTCTTATACATCCGTGGGATGCACTATGGCCGATAGAACCGGGACGGGTGGTGCCATGTATGCCATACTTCCCCCAGGGGACGTTTAACCCCATCCAGTAACCGCCAAAACCTTCGCCCCAGTCTCCTTTGTTAACAATTTTCCATACGCCGAAAGGTGAGGGTGTATCTTCCTTTCCGCCCGCAACAGGATATTTCTTTATAATTTCGCCATCTTTAAACAGATATAACCGGTACTCAGATAAATCTATATATATTTCATAAGGATTTTTTTGTGAAAAGGTTGATTGCATTTTTTCTTCCCAGGATATGTATTCTTCTTTTTTATTACTTTCACTAGTCATAATATACATAAAAACGGTTAAAACAATAAAAGCAAACAAAAAAAAGCGTACTTTTTTCAATACACATCACCCCAAAATAAAATATACCTTATATATTTTATTTTGAGATTTTAAATTTAGAATAATAAGATGCAATAAAAAATTGGAGATCATATGATGCTGAAACCGTTTTTATATTTTATAGCGTAAATCATCATGGGCTCTTTTTTTATATAAATATATTGGTATATATTTACTGCTAATGATTTTACATGACAGATAAAAAGTCAATAAGTTCACAGTTCACGGTTCACAGTAAAAGCTATTAAATCGTTTACTACTGTGAACCGTGAACTGTGAACTATATAGGTTTTGCAGGCCGGATTAATTACAACACAAGTACAATAATTCCCTCCAGTTGAAATTATTCTGTATATCTTTATTGTTGAATATTTTAATTTTTGGGGTATAATTTTATTTAGATATATTTGGAAAAAATAGAATATTTGTTATACAGGAGTATCTTTGAAAGCTTATTTAAAAATTAAAACAATATAATTACTGTTCCTATTTTATCATGGTTCATTTAACCCACTTGTCAATATTGATTGCGTTATGGTCAAACATTTTACCAATCAATGCTTCGGGATTTTTGTCAACAATTAAAATATCACGGTGTTCTTCTTTAAGAAAACCTTCAGCGACCATATGTTCCAAGAATCGGACAAGGCCTTCAAAAAAGTTATTCACATTTAATATACCAATCGGTTTTAAATGATAACCCAGTTGGTACCATGTAAAAACTTCGGCTAATTCTTCAAGAGTTCCAATACCGCCGGGTAAGGCAATAAAACCGTCGGCAAGCTCATACATTTTTGCTTTTCTTTCATGCATATCGTTAACTATATGTAGATCGGATAGTTCGATGTGGTCCACCATATCATAGAGTTTTTTTGGAATCACTCCAGTTACTTTACCGTTGTTATGTAGTACTGAACGGGCAAGCTCTCCCATTAACCCTACATTACCGCCGCCGTAGACAAGATCAATCTTCTTTAAAGCCATAACCTTGCCTAGATTTTTTGCCTCATTTCTGTATTCAATATTTTTTCCCAAACTAGAACCACAAAAAACGCATATTCTTTTTAATGAATTGGACATTATTCTTATTACCCTCCTTAAGATAACCATTTAATTCTGCTGTGTATTTCTTTTTTTACAATAACTGTACGGTTTTTTCTGCAGTTATCCTCGTTACACATATCATTGTAGTGGCAGCATTTACTGCAAATGTTTTTTCTTTTTTAAACAAGTATAACATAAAAGAAAATATAGGTTAATACGAAAAGTAATAGAATTTTGGGAAAGAACATTTATTATTTACCGAGGCATTTAGGACACATTTTATTACGGCGAATTTATGCAACAATAAAAGCCTCTTTGGTAATAACCAAAAAGGCCTTTAAAACGTATACAAATTTTTATGCAGCTTTTTTGGACTTATTATATAACTTAGTAGTTTGTTTTAGTGCTCCGAATAAAATTGATATAAGAATTACATTTCCTACAGTTGCAGGAATTACAGCGGTTAAAAACGCTGGAACAAAAACCTGGGAAGGAAGTACCTTTATCAAAATTGCAGTAGCCAGGAAAACAAAACCGCTAAATAAAGTTCCTAATATTGGAATAATTACCGAAAGAATATAGGAACTGATGTATTTTCTTGATACACGGATAATGCCCAGGCACAGTGCAGTAGTTAGGATTTTATCTACTATGTTGGGAATGAGTCCGCCAGGTACACTGGTTGTAATCCCGGATAGAATTCCTGCAGCAATCCCGGCAACAAAACCTACTGATACATCTTCAAAAATCAGTAAACACAAGAATAACATTGCCAAAAGAAAGTCGGGTTTTACAGGAGTGCCAGTGGCAGGTGTAATATAATGCAGTACTAAACCGATAGCTAACAATAAACCAGCTAAAATAATATCTCTTAAATTTTTCATAACTCGTCTCTCCTCATCTCAACTAATTTTGTATGATATTAATCCTACAATAAACTCAACTCTTCTCATCTCTGCTCCTTTCATTTAAGATTTGTAGGTTTAATTACTATAAATTTTAACATACTATTTTCAAAAAAGCAATATTTCAATAAAAAAGTCAGAAATACCTTTTACCAGCAGTGTTATACTGTACATATATTTTTCCCATATTAACAAATCATATTAAAATAAAAAGAGCCCCACATTTACGTGATGGCTCAATTCTATTTATTAGTTTTTAATTCTTTATTTATCTTCACCGCTCCCTTATAATCGTTTCATAAATAGTTTCTTCTATTTTCTCTCCCTCCTTATCAAAAATTCTTGTAGCAATATACACTTTTTCATTCTCTTTACTCATTCACATCCCTCCTATAGAAAATTATATTAGTCTTTATACTTGTTTCATTACTCAATAAAGTTATTTTAATATTTAAAATAATGTAGTTTTCTTGACTAATAATCATCAAGAAGAATATAATAAAAGTAGCTAAAGTTAATATATGGAAAAAAATAACTAATTGGAGGGTTTCATTTGGATTTGCAGAGGGATATTTCTCTAAATATGGTTAGGGTAACCGAGGTTGCTGCACTAAAGGCAAGCCGCTGGATGGGAAACGGAGATAAAAATAACGCTGACAAAGCTGCCGTAGATGGTATGAGAGGTATGCTGGATTTGTTGGACATAAAAGGACGCATAGTGATAGGTGAAGGGGAAAAGGATGAGGCACCAATGCTGTATATTGGTGAACAAGTTGGAAGTTGGGCTGATAATGCCCCAGAAGTGGATATTGCTGTTGACCCGATAGACGGTACCCGGCTTGTAGCAAATGGTCTCCCTAACGCGCTGGCGGTTATTGCAGTAGGTGAGAAGGATTCAATTGCTTACTTGCCGTGTTTCTATGTAAAAAAACTTGCTTATGGTCCAAAGCTAAAAGGATTTATTGACATAGATTGCAGCATTAGGGAAAACCTCAAGGTTGCAGCTGCAAGATTGAACAAAACGGTGCATGAATTGACTGTTGCAATTCTAGACCGGGAAAGACATGCAGAGTATATAAAGGAAGTCAGGGAATGTGGTGCAAGGATAAAGCTCATTACCGATGGAGATGTGGCAGCAGCCATAGCCACCTGCATAGAAGATGGGAGAATTGATTTATATCTGGGGATAGGTGGGTCACCGGAGGCTGTACTTGCTGCGGCAGCGATCAGGTGTATGGATGGAGATTTGCAGGTAAAACTTGCGCCTAGAGATGAAAAGGAGATGGAAAAAGTATTTGTAAGCGGGTATGATGTAAATAAAGTATATTTTGCAAAAGATCTGGCCAGAGGACAAAATATCATTTTTGCCTGTACGGGAATTACCGACGGTGACTTACTGCCCGGAATAAAATTCACCGGCTCCAAAGCAATTTCCCATTCTCTTGTTATGAGGAACAAGACAAAAACGATACGGTACATACAAGCGGACCATAACCTGAAGTATAAGACTATCCCTTCAAAAGAATTAAAATTAGAAACGAACATTTGAATAGTGGAGAGTGGGGCAGGAAATTTTTGTTTCCCCCTCTCCACTCCTTACTCCTCACTAATAAAAACCGGCTTAATCTTCCATATCCCCACTGCATACTCATTAATGGTTCCATCGCTGGAGAATTTACCTGAATGGGCGATGTTGTGTACACCCATTGTCAGCCATTTGCTTTTATTTCTAAACCTATGATCCAGCCTGTTTTGGGTATCGACATAGGCTGAAAAATCCTTTAGTACGAAAAATTCATCATTGTTATAGAGTAGGTAGTTAAATATATTTTTAAATTCATCGTTGGCATTGGGGAGGAACCCATTGATTAACTGGTTGAGGATTGTTTTTACTCTTGAATCGCTGTTGTATATGTCCCATGCATTATATCCGCCATAATGATAGAAATTAAGTACCTCATCTGCAGTAAGACCAAAGATAAAGATATTATCATTTCCTACTTCATCTTTAATTTCAATGTTCGCACCGTCCAGAGTACCAATGGTTACAGCACCGTTCATCATAAACTTCATATTCCCCGTTCCGGATGCTTCTTTACTTGCCGTTGAAATCTGCTCACTGACATCGGATGCAGGAAAAACCATTTCGGCAAGAGATACAGAATAGTTTTCTAAAAATACTACTTTAATTTTATCTTGAATGGTTTTGTCGTTATTAATTACACTAGCTAATGTATTTATAAGTTTGATGGTTAGTTTAGCCAAATAATAACCAGGAGCAGCTTTGCCTCCAAAGATAAAGGTACGTGGCGTTATATCCAGGTAAGGATTTTCACGCACCCGGTTATATAAATCCATAATATGAAACACATTCAGCAGCTGTCTCTTATAGGCATGTATTCGTTTTACCTGTACGTCAAAGATGGAATGGATGTCTATATCCAGGTTATACTTATCCTTGATTAGTTTTGCGAGGCTGCTTTTGTTCTGTAACTTGACTTTTGCGAGTTCATCCTGGAATGAAGAATTATCTGCATACTTAATTAAATTGATAAGGTCCCATGGATGGTTAATCCAGCTTGGACCAATTGTATCGGTTATAAGGCTGGATAGAAGAGGGTTGGCTTTCAAGAGCCACCTTCTATGGGTGATCCCATTTGTCTTATTATTGAACTTATAGGGGTAAAAGTCATGGAAATCTTTCATAACTTCCTGTTTCAGAATTCTGGTATGAATTTTAGCCACGCCATTTACGCTATAGCTTCCTACGACGGCCAGATGAGCCATTTTTACATATCCATCGGCTATAACTGCCATTCTGCTTATTCTGTCCCAATCTCCCGGATATTTGTTCCACAGTTCCCTGCAGAATCTTTCATTAATTTCATGGATAATCATATAAATCCTGGGCAATAAAGACCTCAATGTCTCTATAGGCCATTTTTCTAAGGCTTCAGACATAATGGTGTGGTTAGTATAGGATATGGCATTGGTAGTAATCTTCCATGCATCATCCCATCCCATACCTTCTTCATCCATTAGAATGCGCATTAGTTCGGGTATTGCCAGAGTAGGATGAGTATCGTTAATGTGGATTGCAATTTTATCAGAAAAATGGGAAAAGGATTTATATTTTTTCTTATACCTGCGTACAATGCTTTGTAAGCCTGCAGAAACAAAGAAATATTGCTGTTTAAGCCTCAATACTCTATTTTCATAGTAACTATCGTCAGGGTAGAGGACCTGGGAGATTGCCTCAACAGAGTATTTATATTCAACAGCTTTCATGTAATCGCCGCGGCTGAAAGATGAAAAATCAAAGTCTTTTTTGGCCGCTTCGGCGCTCCAGAGCCTAAGAGTATTGACGGTATTGTTGTTGTACCCGGCAATAGGAATATCATAGGGGACGGCCAGGACACTTTCATAATTTTCATGGGTAAATGTCAGTCTTCCATCCACATTATCAACTTTTACATTGCCTCCGAATTTTACTTCAACCGCTTTATCAGGCTTACGGATCTCCCAGACATTTCCGTCCCTCAGCCAATTATCAGGCAGTTCAACCTGGTAGCCGTCTACAATCTTTTGCTCAAAAAGGCCGTATTTGTATCTTATGCCACAGCCGTGGCCAGGTAAATGGAGGGAGGCGAGGGAATCAAGAAAACAAGCTGCCAATCTGCCAAGTCCGCCATTACCCAGCCCCGCATCCGATTCTAAATTCTCAATCTCATTAATATCAATATTTAATTCTGCCAATACTTCTTTGCATAATTCTGTAAGCTGCATATTGAGAAGGTTAGAGCCCAGCAGTTTGCCCAGTAAGAATTCCAGTGAAAAATAGTATACCTCTTTTTCACCACTTTCCATATACTGTTTATTTGTTTGTACCCATTTTTTATTGATGTAATCGCGGACTAAGCTTGCTAATGCCATGTATTTATCTATATCAGATGCTTCTTCAATACTTTTTCCATACATTGTCGCTAATTTTTCTAAAAAAGTCTTTTTAAAGTTTTCTTTGCTAATAGTCATAAAATCCTCCGAAGATTATTTATCTAATAAAAACTCATACAGATTATAATATTGCTTTGCTGTTTTATCCCAGCCATAGTTGGTCTTCATAGCATTTTTAATAATTTTATACCACAATTCTTTGTTATAAAACATATTAATCGCTTTTTTGGTAACCTCTATCATATCTCGCAGTTTATAACCTGTAAATTTAAACCCATTACCTTCGCCGGTATTTACATCAAAAGGTTGTATAGTATCTTTCAAACTACCGGTTTCGCTAACAATAGGAATACTTCCGTAACGTAAAGCAATAAGTTGTTTAATACAACACGGTTCAATAAGAGATGGAATAAGAAACATATCTGATGCCGCATAAATTTTACGTGCGAGGGACTCGTCTAGAGAAATATTAACAGATACTTTATCAGGATATTGTTTAGCAGCATGCATTAATTGCATTTCATACTTGCCGTCTCCTTTTCCCATTATGACCATTTGTATATCCATTGTAAGAAGTTCTTCTATTCCGGATATTATCATATCTATGCCTCTTGATATGTTGAAAGGAGAAATGACAGCAATTAAGGGAATATCTTTTTTTACAGGTAAATTCAGAAGTTTTTGTAACTTTGTTTTATTTTCCATTTTTTTCTTCAAAGATCTCTGATAAGTAGTGAAAATATAAGGATCAGTAGCAGGATTATAAACATTATAATCGATGCCATTAGATATTCCGTATAAATCTTTCTGTCTTTTTCTTAAAAAGCCATCTAAATTTTTACCAAAATATGAACTTTGAATTTCTTCTGCATAAGTTTTACTAACTGTAGTAAGGACATCCGAAAACGATAGGCCGCCCTTCATATAACTTAACTGACCATAGAATTCAAGCGTTTCCATTGTAAAATATTCTTCTCCTAAACTTAACAGGTCACCTAATATTTCTTTAGAGAATATTCCTTGATTATTTAAGTTGTGGATGGTAAAAACTGTCCGAATGTTTTTATAAAACGGATTTTCATTATAATGAGTTTTTAAAAACACACTAATCATTCCTGTCTGCCAATCGTGACAGTGAATGATTTGAGGCTGAAAGTCAAGATGGGGAAGTGCTTCGAGTACTGCACGGCAAAAGAATGCATAACGTTCGGCATCGTCATCGAAGCCGTATAAACCTTCTCTATTAAAGTAATACTTACTATCGATAAAATAATATGGAATCTCATCGTATATCAATTCCTGAAGGTCACAAAATTGATTTCTCCAGGCAAGAGGAACGGTGAAGTTCTTTTTCCAAGCCATTCTCTCTCTTAGTTGTAGTGGAATATCTCCGTAATTTGGTAATATTACCCGCACATCAATCTTTTGTTTTTTTAATTCCTTGGGTAAGTAACCAATCATATCAGATTGTATTCCTCCTTTTACAAAAGGAATTCCTTCTGATGCCGCAAAGAGTATTCTCATTTGTTTACCTCCTCTTTTATTGTAGCTTTATATTGCTGTTTTCTTTTCGATTACTACAGGATAGCCCGGTACACCGATTATTTTTTTCCCTTTGCTAATATGAACTTCCTTATCCAGGATTACATTTTCAAGTACTGAATTTTCTTCAATATTACACTTTTCCATAATAATGCTATTTTTGATATGAACCCCTTTGTGGATGCGCACCCCCCTAAATAGTACGCTGTTTTCAACTTTTCCTTCTATGATACATTCGTTAGCTACCAAAGCATTTTTAACTTCTGCATTGTCCATATATTTTGCCGGTGCCTGGTCTTTTACTTTTGTATAAATTAAGCCTGAATTAAAGAATAAATCTTTCCAGACTGCAGGACTAAGCAAATCCATATTATGCTTGTAATAACTTTGGATGGAGTTGATTCTGGCGACATACCCTTGATGAGGATATCCGTACATTTTTAACTGGTCAATGTTTTTGATAATGGCATCCTTTACAAAATCATAATTACCCCTGGAAACGCATTCATCTATCAGGTCTATTAATAAATTCTTTTTCATTATATACATTTCCATTGAAATTTTATTATTTTTTATATTAACAGGATTGACCTCCATACCAATGATGCGGTTATTCTTTGCTATATCAAGCACGATACATTGAGTCAAGTCTTCGCCATCTTTGTCTACTTCATTATAGATGATTGTAATATCAGCATCCATTTCCTGGTGAAAGTTAAAAGCATTCGTATAATCAATGTTGCAAACCACATCTGTTCCGGAGATTATTACATATTTCTGCCTGCTTCTGGAAAAATGGCTTAAATTATTATAGAAGTTTTCTAAATCACCTTTGCGAATTGGTACAGGATAACTGGGGGAGGGGGGGAGTATAAATAATCCATCTCTTTTTCTGTCTAAATCCCATTCCTTACCGGAACGCAAATGGTCGAGCAAAGAACGATACTTGTTTTGTACAAGAATTCCGATATTTTGTATTCCCGAATTCACCATATTTGAAAGTACAAAATCAATCAAACGATATCTGCCGCCAATGGGGACAGAAGCAATAGAACGGTTATATGTAATTTCCTTTAAAAATTCATCATTTTTTGTATTGTTAATAATTCCCAAAACGTTTCTCATCATACTTATATCACTCCTTAAATATAGCTTGGAGTTTGGAATCAAGAGCACGGAGAATTGTGCCGAGTTTCTAACGTGAACTCATAACTTGCAAACTCCGAACTCTAAACTCCCAACTCCGAGCTTTTTACGACACATTAGATGATCTTATCTGATATATCTCATCATTTTCTATACTTACCATAGAGTTTTTTTCAATTCTTGAATTTTTTGGAATAATGAGGTGTTCTCCTATTACTGTAATTTGGGGGTATCCGGTCCTGGTACTATACCGGATGTCATTACCTTCTGCACACCCAATCTGGCAGCCGTCGGATATAATGGTTTCCTCCCCGATAATTGTATTTTCGATTTTAACGTTGCATCCAATTTTTACATTGGGCATAATAACCGAGTTTATGATTTTTGTGCCTGTTCCAACATAAACTCCGGGAAACAACACAGAATTTTCTACTTCACCAAACACCATACAGCCTTCATTAATCAAAGAACGACGTACTTTTGCTGTAGGCCCGATGTAATTTGGTGGTTGGGTTGGATTGACAGAATAGATTCTCCATTCAGGATCATAAAGGTCTAGTTTTGGATGGTCGGACAGCAGGTCCATATTAGCTTCCCATAAACTTTCGATAGTCCCAACATCCTTCCAGTAGCCGTTAAAAGGATAGGCATACATCTTCTGTTTATCATTTAGCATTTTAGGAATTATATTTTTTCCAAAATCATTACTTGATGCAGGGTCTTGTTCATCTTCAATGAGGTATTTTCTAAGTACTTCCCAGGTGAATATGTAAACGCCCATGGACGCTAAATTACTTTTAGGAATTTTGGGTTTTTCTTCAAAACTTTTTATTCTTTTATTTTCATCGGTATTCATGATTCCAAAACGACTTGCTTCTTCCCAAGGCACTTCTATAACTGAGATAGTAGCATCTGCACCTTTTTCTTTATGATAATCCAGCATTAGAGAATAATCCATTTTATAGATGTGGTCTCCGGATAAAATAAGGACATATTGAGGGCTATAGCGATCGATAAAATCTATATTTTGATAAATAGCATTGGCAGTTCCTTTATACCATTCGCCACCTTTTTGTCTTACATAAGGAGGAAGCACAGACACACCGCCATCCCTTCTATCCAGATCCCAAGGGCTTCCAATTCCTATATATGAATTTAAGACCAAAGGCTGGTACTGAGTAAGCACTCCTACGGTATCAATGTTAGAATTGGTACAGTTACTAAGCGTAAAATCAATAATACGATATTTACCCCCAAATGGAACGGCCGGTTTAGCTAGCTTTTTGGTAAGAACTCCTAGCCTGCTGCCCTGGCCTCCGGCTAAAATCATAGCAATACATTCTTTATTTCGCATTATATGTCCTCCTTAATTTATATAAATTTTATGCTATTTTTCCCAGTTATTTTTAATATAAAGGAAATCATGTTTTTTGTGAAAAGACTAATTTCCTATTTATCAACAAAGCCTACCATATTAATTTTCAATAAAAAGATTTTATTATTACTGTACCTCCCCTACCAGTTTCTTTTATAATCATATAAATATAAAATATATAATTTTTTCAGTAAAATAAACCAATATATTGAAATAATATACATTTAAAATAAAAATATTATTAAATGTAAGTTAAAAATTCGTTAAAAAAATAATTTATTATAATTTAAAAATTTGTAAAAAATTTACATTAGCATGCTTTTAGACTTTTCTAAAGTAGGATTAAGCAAAAAAATCTAAAAGATAAAAACAAACGTATGGGAAAAGATATAAAATATGGAACGTTACTACATGATAATTTTACCAGAAAATCGTACAAAAAATCAAGAGTACCTTTATAAATTTTTCACAAAAGATTACTAAAAGCTTTCACATAATATAGCGCAAGCAAGGCTACAACAAAGTTCAATAAATTCGCAGGTATAACCCTTAGAAGCATTAGGCAGTTCCAAAGTTGAAAGCCAGCTTTTAAATCCTTGCCATTAAGATAAAAACTTCTTTGCAAATCCTACTTCTTTTAATTCAAAAACCTTTCCTTTTAAATAGTTCAAAATTCCTGCATCACTTGTGAAATCAAAATACAATTTATAGGAATACAAAGCCTGATACTTAAAGCCCATTGACCGATTAAAGTTTTTATCTCCATACTTGTCATCCCCTATAAGCGGATGCCCGATGGATGCAAGATGTGCACGGATTTGGTGAGTTCTTCCGGTAATCAACTCGACCTCCAATAAACTCATATTGTTTTTTTCTTTTAATACTTTATATTTCGTTATAATTTCTTTTCCGCCTGTCTCAGGTTTATTTGAAATAAATACCTTATTTAAAGAATGGTCTTTTATCAGGTAGTCAGTCTGGCTGCCTGTCTTTTTTTGGAGAATCCCCCGAACAATACAAAGATAGAATTTTCTTATCTCTTTGCTTTTTATTTTTTCATTAACAATTCTTAAAGCTTCAGCATTCTTTGCTGCTATTACAATCCCCCCTGTATTCCGGTCAATTCTGTTGCAGAGGGAAGGAGCAAATGTGTTTTCATGTTCAGGCAGATATTCCTTCTTGTTATATAAATAGCTTTTAATATGGTTAATTAAAGTATCTACCTGTTCCTTTTCATCAGGGTGCACTACCATGCCGGGTTTTTTGTCTATAAGTATAATGTTTTCATCCTCATAAATAATATCGATATTTGGTTTGACAATTTTAAATATATCTTGTTGGGCTGTTTCTTTGAAAAATTCATCATTAATATACAAGTCAATAATATCATTTTCAACCAATTTATAATTAATCTCAACTTTTTTGCCGTTAACCTTAACTCTCTTCTTTCTAATGCATTTATAAATCATTCCTAATGGCATAGTTTTAAAATATTTTTGAAGGAATTTGTCGATACGCTGGTTAGCGTCGTTTGGCTTTACTGTTATGCTTCTCATACAAATATAGCTCCTTATTTTAGTTTGGGGTTAGGAGATCGGAGCTCGGAGAAAATAATTCAATTTTTATGAATACTTTAATAAGTCTCAAAACTTCCGATTCCTGATTATTTATACTATACATTATATATTTTGTACTGTCTACTGTATCTATTCTATATATAGTGTTATCCACAAATCAAACCAATAATTTAATCAAGGTTACAAAATAAGTGAAAGATTAACTTAATTAATTAACAAATTTTTTAGACTTTAAGATTTAAAGAGACTTCTCCGAGCTCCAAACCCAGAACTCCGAGCTAATATTTAAAAAAATTTCAAAAAACCCTTGCAAAATTTGCGCTAATCGTGTACTATATAATAGTTGTGACATGACATACGATGATGTAGAAGGTTGCCAACCTGGAGTTGGGGAATTTCTGCGGAGAATGTCCGATTCATGAAACCGGGCGACACAGTCACTGTACACTTTAATACGTCAAGCGGGAAAGGTCTAATGCCAGTCTTGCTTGTGGTACTGAACCGCTTTGAAAGATGGTTTGGTAAAGTTGTTAATGGTGAATTTATTATGCTATTAAGCTAGCGTTTCTATGCCCAGGTTATGTCTTTTGACGTTAATCTGGGTTTATTTATAGGGCAGAATGAAACACCCGGCACAGTGTACAGTTTTTTACTGCTGTCGTGCGTATCACAAACTAACCGTACGATTGAAGGAGGGGAATGTATGGCAGCAAATCAAAAAATCAGAATCAGATTAAAGGCTTATGACCACATGTTGTTGGATCAATCAGCCGAAAAGATTGTGGAAACTGCTAAAAGAACAGGAGCAAAAGTGTCGGGGCCTATTCCGCTACCAACACAAAAAGAAGTTATTACTATTCTAAGAGCAGTTCACAAGTACAAAGATTCTCGTGAACAATTTGAAATGAGGACTCATAAAAGGCTGATAGACATTTTGGTTCCAACGCCAAAAACTGTTGACGCCTTGATGAGACTCGATTTGCCGGCAGGCGTAGACATTGAGATTAAGTTGTAATGACAGTGGATAACCAATAATGAATAATGAACAATTAACATGAACAATTTTTAAAAATTAAGTTTAAGCACTAAAATGAAGTATATTTTAAAAGTAGGAATGTTAGTTGGTATTACAACACTATCATTATTAATTATCAACTATTAATTATTAATTAAAAACTGGTCATGTTCGTGGAAACGAACCAATAACCATTTAGGAGGTGCCATTGATGAAGAAAGCGATTTTAGGAAAGAAGATTGGAATGACGCAGCTTTTTGATGAAGAAGGCCGATTAATTCCGGTAACTGTTATAGAAGCAGGACCTTGCACTGTAGTTCAAAAGAAAACTGTTGAAAATGATGGTTATAATGCTGTGCAGGTTGGATTTGTTGATAAGAATGAGAAAAGAGTTAACAAACCTATAAAAGGACATTTTGATAAGGCAAAAGTTAGTTATAAGAGATATTTAAGAGAATTAAAGCTGGACAATGCTGATACTCTTAATGTTGGCGATGAAATCAAGGTAGATGTTTTTGCCCCTGGTGACAGGGTGGATGTAACCGGCACCAGCAAAGGTAAAGGATTTGCCGGAGCTATTAAGAGATGGGGAGCACACAGAGGTCCTATGGCGCACGGTTCCGGATATCATAGAGGTGCTGGTTCCATGGGTGCTCACACTGACCCGGGTAGAGTGTTTAAAGGTAAAAAATTGCCTGGACACATGGGGGTTGAGAGAGTTACTATTCAGAACCTTGATATTGTAAAGGTCGATGCTGAAAGGAATCTTCTTTTGGTGAAAGGTGCTGTACCTGGACCTAAAGGTGGATTGCTTGTTATTAAAAATACTGTTAAGGCAGAAAAATAAGAATTTGCAGGAAAGGAGGATGTATGATGCCTAAAGTGGCTTTATACGATATGAGCGGTAAACAGGTTGGAGATATAGAGTTAAATGATAGCATTTTTGGAGTAGAAGTTAATAAAACTGTTCTCCACCAGGTAGTAGTAAATTACTTGGCAAATCAAAGGCAGGGAACGCAAAACACCAAGACAAGAGCGGAAGTACGCGGTGGCGGTATAAAACCCTGGAGACAAAAGGGCACAGGTAGAGCGAGACAGGGTAGCATTAGAGCTCCTCAATGGGTAAAGGGTGGTATAGCTTTAGGACCAAAGCCAAGAAGCTACAGATACTCTTTAAACAAGAAAGTGAAAAGATTAGCTCTCAAATCTGCTCTTAGCTCAAAAGTGCTGGAAAATGATATTTTGGTATTGGATAATTTAAGTCTCGACAGCATTAAAACAAAAGAAATGGTAAAGGTGCTGGATAACCTGAAAGTGGATTCTAAAGCATTGATTGTACTTCCTGAAAAGAATGAGGTTATAATAAAATCTGCAAGAAATATTCCTGGAGTCACCACTACATTGGTAAGTACATTAAATGTTTATGACATACTAAACCATGACAAGTTTATTGTTACTAAAGATGCGGTTGCTAAAATTGAGGAGGTGTACGCATAATGAGAGATGCACATGATATCATTATAAGACCGATCATTTCTGAGCGCAGTATGGATCAGGTTGCTGATAGAAAATACACCTTCGCGGTAGCATTAAATGCTAATAAGATTGAAATCAAAAAAGCAGTTGAAGAACTATTTGGTGTAAAAGTAGAAAGTGTAAATACTTTAAGAGTTTTAGGCAAAATAAAAAGAATGGGTATGCATTCCGGTAAAAGACCTGACTGGAAAAAGGCTATTGTTAAGCTGACTGAAGATAGCAAGGCAATAGAAATCTTTGAAGGAATGGCTTAATTAGTGGGTAGTGGTTAGTGGGTGGTGGGGGAGTGAGCACACCACAAACTAAAAACTCCTAAAGGTTAAAAGTCGTGAAAAATTGATGTTATGCAGAATTAAGTAAGGAGTTGAGAAGGATGCCAACGAAGAAATATAATCCTACCTCTCCGGCAAGAAGGTTTATGACTGTTTCTACATTTGAAGAGTTATCAAAGGTAGAGCCAGAAAAATCTTTGCTTGAACCTCTAAAAAAGACAGCCGGCAGAAACGCATATGGTAGGATCACGGTACGTCACAGAGGTGGCGGGGTTAAGAGAAAATATAGAATTATTGATTTTAAGAGAGATAAAGATGGTGTTCCAGCAACAGTATTAACAATTGAGTACGATCCGAACAGGACCGCAAATATTGCTCTTGTACAATATGAAGATGGTGAAAAGAGATATATTATTGCTCCTTTGGGATTAAATGTTGGTGACACCGTACTATCCGGACAGGGTGCAGATATTAAACCTGGAAATACCTTATTATTAAGTGATATCCCGGTGGGTACATTAATACACAATATCGAATTGAAGCCCGGAAAAGGAGCTCAATTAGTTAGAGCCGCCGGTAATGCAGCACAGTTAATGGCAAAAGAAGGAGATTATGCACAGGTTAGATTACCTTCCGGTGAAGTGAGAATGATTAGATTGAACTGCAAGGCTACAATCGGCCAAGTAGGAAATCTTGATCATGAAAATATCTCTATCGGTAAAGCAGGAAGAAAAAGACACATGGGCTGGAGGCCAACCGTCCGAGGCGTTGTAATGAATCCTGTTGATCATCCTCATGGTGGTGGAGAAGGCAAGTCACCTATAGGGAGACCAAGCCCGGTTACTCCTTGGGGTAAACCTGCTCTTGGATATAAGACCAGAAAGAAAAAGAACAAGTCCGATAAGTTTATTATTAAGAGAAGAAATGCGAAATAATATAGTGGGTAATGTGTGGTGGGTAGTGGCTAAATTACTATCAACCACGATCCATGAACCACGAACTATTTGTGGAAGGAGGCATTGGAATGGGTAGATCGCTAAAAAAAGGACCTTATGTTGATGAGAAGCTGTTAGCGAGAATAGAAGACATGAATAAGGCTGGAGAAAAGAAGGTTTTGAAAACCTGGTCCAGAAGTTCTACAATATTTCCTGAAATGGTTGGACATACAATTGCAGTACATGACGGTAGAAAACATGTTCCTGTATATATTACTGAGGATATGGTTGGACATAAGTTAGGGGAGTTTGCTCCAACCAGGACCTTCAAAGGACATGCAGGAGAAAAAGCGTCAGGAGTACGCTAATTTATAGTAAGCAATGGATTTTATGAAAGGAGGAATCACTCGTGGAAGCTAGGGCAGTACTTAGATATGCAAGAATATCACCAAGAAAAGCTAAGATTGTAATAGATTTAATTCGAAATAAGCCTGTAGGAGTAGCTTTGGCAATTTTAAAGCACACTCCGAAAGCAGCTTCAGAATTACTTGAAAAATTATTAAAATCTGCCATTGCAAATGCAGAAAATAACCATGAGATGGATGTTGACAAATTATATATTGCTGAAGCTTATGCAAACCAGGGACCAACGCTCAAGAGGATTATGCCGAGGGCTCAGGGAAGAGCATACAGAATCAGGAAAAGAACAAGTCATATTACTTTAGTGTTGAAGGAAAAGGAATAATCGAAAAGGAGGTTAGGTAATGGGTCAGAAGGTAAATCCACATGGCTTAAGAGTCGGTATCATTAAAGACTGGGATTCCAAATGGTATGCAAACGATAATGTTTTTGCTGATAACCTGGTAGAAGACTTTAAAGTGAGAAAGTTCATCAAGAAAGCACTTTTTGCAGCCGGTGTTTCAAAAATTGAAATTGAGAGAGCAGCAAACAGAGTTAAAGTAAATATCCATGCTGCAAAACCTGGAATTATTATCGGTAGAGGTGGCGCTGAAATAGACAAACTTAAGCAGCAGCTCGAAAACATGATAGGAAAAAGTGTTTCTGTAAATATTATCGAAATAAAAGTTCCTGAATTGGATGCACAGTTAGTAGCAGAAAATATTGCTGCACAACTGGAAAGAAGAATTTCTTTTAGAAAAGCTATGAAGCAGGTAATGGCCAGAGCAATGAAGTTAGGAGCTAAAGGTATTAAGACATCTGTTGCAGGCCGTTTAGGCGGTGCTGAAATAGCAAGAACAGAACATTACCATGAAGGTACTATTCCTTTACAGACTTTAAGAGCAGATATAGACTATGGTTTCTGGGAAGCAGATACCACCTACGGAAAACTGGGCGTAAAAGTCTGGATATATAAAGGGGAGGTCCTTCCTGAAAGCAAAAAGGCAAATCGCGAGGAAGGAGGAAAATAATAATGTTATTGCCTAAGAGAGTAAAATATAGAAGAGTACAAAGAGGTCGAATGAAAGGTAAAGCGACCAGAGGTAATACAATTTCTTATGGTGATTTCGGATTACAAGCATTGGAACCAGCTTGGATTACAAGCAACCAAATAGAGGCTGCCAGAATAGCAATGACCCGTTATATTAAAAGAGGCGGTAAAGTTTGGATTAAAATATTCCCTGATAAGCCGGTTACTGAAAAACCTGCTGAAACTCGTATGGGTAGCGGTAAAGGATCTCCGGAATATTGGGTAGCTGTTGTTAAGCCAGGAAGGATTATGTTCGAAATAGGCGGAGTTTCAGAAGAAATTGCCAGAGAGGCAATGAGATTAGCGATGCACAAACTTCCTATCAAATGCAAGTTTGTTGCTCGTGAGAAGGAAGAAATGGGTGGTGAAGACAATGAAGGCTAATAAAGTGCGGGAATTAACATCAGCTGAATTACAGCAAAAGTTGTCAGAACTAAAAGCTGAGCTATTCAACTTGAGGTTTCAGCACGCAACAAATCAGCTGGAAAACCCCATGAGAATTAAAGAGGTCAAAAGGTCTATTGCTAGAGTTAAAACCATCCTTCGTGAAAGAGAATTGAAGGAATCCGTTTAAGAAGGCTTGAAAGGAGGTAGTTTCTGTGAGCGAAAGAGGCAACAGAAAAGTTAGAATCGGCAGGGTCGTTAGCGATAAAATGGATAAAACAATTGTTGTTGCTATTGAAGGTAATGTGAAGCACCCGCTTTACGGTAAAATTGTTAAAAGAACTTATAAGCTGAAAGCTCATGATGAAAATAATGAGTGCGGTATTGGAGATAGGGTTAAAGTAATGGAGACAAGACCGTTAAGTAAAGATAAAAGATGGAGATTGGTTGAAATCGTTGAAAAAGCGAAGTAAGATTTGCTCGAAAGGAGGATATACCGATGATTCAACAGCAAACACTTTTAAAGGTAGCTGACAACACAGGGGCAAAGGAACTTATGTGTATTAGAGTATTAGGCGGATCTAAGAGAAGATATGCCAATATTGGTGATGTAATCATTGCTTCTGTTAAAAAAGCAACACCCGGTGGAGTTGTTAAAAAAGGTGATGTTGTTAAAGCAGTTGTTGTTAGATCTGTAAAAGGTTTAAGAAGACCTGACGGTTCATATATAAGATTTGACGAAAATGCAGCAGTAATTATCAGGGATGATAAGAACCCAAGAGGTACCCGTATCTTTGGTCCTGTTGCAAGAGAATTAAGAGACCAGGAATATATGAAGATATTATCATTAGCCCCAGAAGTACTGTAGTTAAGGAGGTGGCACAATTGGCTATTAATAAAGTACATGTAAAAAAAGGTGATACTGTACTGGTCCTTTCCGGTAAGGATAAAGGTAAAAAAGGCAAGGTATTAACTGTTTTTCCTAAAGAGGGTAAGGTTATTGTTGAAGGCGTAAATATGGCTACCAAGCATACTAAACCTAGAAGACAAGGTCAGACTGGTGGTATTGTCCATCAGGAAGCTCCAATCTATGCAGCAAAAGTTATGCATGTATGCAATAAATGTCATAAGCCTACCCGTCTTGCAAAGAAAATTTTAGACAACGGTGACAAGGTAAGATATTGCAAACACTGCGGTGAGGTATTTAACGACTAAGCTTTTCTCGAAAGGAGGTAAATTCAGATGGCAAGATTAAAAGATAAATATATAAACGAAGTTGCACCTGCACTTATGAAGAAGTTCAACTATAAAAGCCCTATGCAGATTCCTAAGTTAGAAAAAATTGTTATTAATATGGGTGTAGGGGAAGCAAGGGAAAATCCAAAAGCATTGGATGCAGCTGTTAATGAACTGGCAGCAATTACAGGTCAAAAACCTGCTATTACCAAAGCAAAAAAATCAGTAGCGTCCTTTAAAGTGAGACAAGGGATGAATATAGGTTGTAAGGTAACATTAAGAAATGACAAGATGTATGAATTCCTTGACAGATTATTTAATGTAGCGTTACCAAGAGTTAGAGACTTCAGAGGCATAAATCCGAATGCATTTGATGGAAGAGGAAACTATGCTTTGGGAATTAAAGAACAGCTTATTTTCCCGGAAATTGAATATGATAAAGTTGATAAAGTAAGAGGTATGGATATTATATTTGTTACTACAGCAAAAACCGATGAAGAAGCAAAAGAATTGCTTACTCTTATGGGTGCGCCATTCCAACGTAGCTGAGAGGAGGGAAATGTGTGGCAAAAAAAGCGATGATTTTAAAGCAACAAAGAAAACCTAAATTCAGCACAAGAGCGTACAACAGGTGCAGAATTTGTGGAAGACCCCACGCTTATCTTAGAAAATTTGGTATCTGCCGTATTTGCTTTAGAGAATTAGCCTATAAGGGGCAAATTCCTGGAGTTAAGAAGGCTAGTTGGTAAAAGGGAGACTATGGAAGGAGGTAGGACAAATGCAGATAACCGATCCAATTGCAGATATGTTAACCCGTATCAGAAATGCGAATTCTGCGAAACATGAATCAGTAGATGTTCCAGCTTCTAACTTAAAGAAGGCTGTTGCAGATATATTGCTTGAAGAAGGATATATTAAAAATTACGAGCTTATTGAAGATGGCAAACAGGGTATACTCAGAATAAATCTGAAATATGGAGCTAATAAGGAAAAGGTTATTACCGGCCTTAGAAGAATCAGTAAACCCGGTTTAAGAGTTTATGCCGGCAAAGATGAACTCCCTAAAGTTCTTGGCGGATTAGGGATAGCAATTATCTCTACATCTAAAGGCGTAATGACCGACAAGAAAGCCAGGAAAGAAGGAGTAGGCGGAGAAGTACTGGCGTTCATTTGGTAGGCTGCAGTAAGAAGTTTAAGGAGGTGTGAAAAGTGTCAAGAATAGGAAGAATGCCAATTGCCATACCTAACGGTGTAGATGTTAAAGTTGACGGCAATAACGTTGTTACTGTTAAGGGACCTAAGGGTACACTTAACAAACAACTTCATAAAGATATGATTATAAAACTTGAAAATGGAAATGTAGTGGTGCAAAGACCATCCGATGAAAAAGGACATAAGGCACTGCACGGATTGACAAGGACACTGATCGCTAATATGGTGGAAGGTGTCACCAAGGGATTTGAAAAAGCACTTGAAATCAACGGCGTTGGTTACAGGGCACAAAAACAAGGTAAAAAACTGGTACTGTCCTTAGGATATTCACATCCTGTGGAAATGGAAGAACCGGCTGGAATTACCATAGAAGTTCCTGCGCCTAACAAGATTGTCGTAAAAGGTGCAGACAAACAGGCGGTAGGCGAATTTGCTGCAAAAATCAGAACCAAGCGAGAACCTGAACCATATAAGGGCAAAGGTATCAAGTATGAAACAGAAGTAATCAGACGTAAAGAAGGTAAGACTGGCGGTAAAGGCAAGAAGTAGGAGAGGAGTGATTAGCAGTGATAAATAAGCCAAACAGTAATATTGCAAGGCTTAGACGTCATGAAAGGGTACGGAAGAGAGTATTTGGAACTGCGGAGCGCCCAAGATTGAATGTTTACAGAAGTCTTAAAAATATATATGCGCAAATTATTGATGATGAAGCGGGGACTACTCTGGTAGCTGCTTCTACGTTAGATGAGGCTTTGAAGGATTTACCATACGGCGGTAATAAAGAAGCTGCAAGAGAGGTTGGCAAGCTGGTTGCTAAAAAAGCTTTGGAAAAAGGTATCACAAAAGTTGTTTTTGACAGAGGCGGATACCTTTATCATGGAAGAGTGGCAGAACTGGCTGAAGGAGCCAGAGAAGGCGGACTAGAATTTTAATAAAGGAGGGACATTATGGCACAGCGCATAGACGCAAGCACATTGGATTTAAAAGAAAAGGTTGTAAATATAAGCCGTGTAGCGAAAGTTGTTAAAGGTGGTAGAACCTTTAGATTCAGTGCACTGGTAGTAGTGGGAGATGAAAATGGTCATGTAGGCTGCGGCATGGGGAAGGCAGCTGAAATTCCGGATGCTATTAGAAAAGGAATTGAAGATGCCAAGAAAAATCTTATTAATGTTCCATTGGTTGATACTACAATCCCCCACGAAATTATTGGTGAGTTTGGAGCCGGTAGTGTCTTACTAAAGCCGGCTGGCCCAGGTACTGGAGTTATTGCCGGCGGACCGGTCAGAGCAGTGTTGGAGCTCGCAGGTATTAGAGATATCAGAACAAAATCTTTAGGTTCCAATAACCCAAGAAACATGGTAAATGCAACCATCAACGGTTTGAGTCAGCTTAAAAGAGCTGAAGAAGTTGCAAGACTCAGAGGTAAAACCGTAGAAGAACTGTTAGGTTAGGAGGGGACTTAATTGGCTAAACTTAAGATCACATTAACCAAAAGCATTATTGGTCGTAAGGAAGATCAAATTGCAACGGTGAGAGCTTTAGGCCTTAAAAAGATTAGAGATGTAGTAGAGCATGAAGATACCCCGCAAGTCAGAGGTATGGTAAATAAAGTTTCACATTTGGTGAATGTAGAAGAAATATAAACCAGAGGGAGGTGTAGCAAATGAAATTGTTTGAGTTACAGCCTGCACCAGGCTCAAAGAAAAAACCCATGAGAAAAGGAAGAGGTCATGGTTCAGGAAATGGTAAAACTGCCGGAAGAGGTCATAAAGGCCAAAAGGCTCGTGCCGGCGGAGGAGTAAGACCTGGATTTGAAGGTGGACAAATGCCATTGCACAGACGTATTCCTAAAAGAGGGTTTACCAATATATTTGCTAAAGAATTCGTTGAAATAAACGTTTCAGATCTTGACAGATTTGATAACGGAACTGTGGTAACTCCTGAGCTGCTTAAAGAGTCAGGGGTAATTAGGAAGATAAAAGACGGCGTAGTAGTTCTCGGCAGAGGAGAATTGACGAAAAACCTCACTGTAAAAGCAAGCAGGTTCAGCAAGTCAGCTGCCGAAAAAATAGAAGCGGCAGGAGGAAAGGTTGAGGTGATGTAATGTGTTTGACATCTTGAGAAATGCCTGGAAAATACCTGATTTGAGGAAAAGGATATTATACACTATAATGCTGTTGGTAGTATTTCGTCTCGGATCATTTATTCCTGTACCAGGAATGGACAAAACAGCATTACAGCAGTTAATAGGTAACAACAATTCCCTATTTGGATTTTTGGATACACTCACAGGCGGTGCTTTTGGTAATGCAACCATATTTGCCATGAGCATAACACCTTACATCAACGCATCAATCATTATGCAGCTATTAACAGTTGCAATACCTGCCCTTGAGCAGTTGGCTAAGGAAGGCGAAGAAGGAAGAAAGAAAATTGCACAGTTCACAAGATATGGTACTGTCATCCTTGGATTTATTCAGGCTACCGGCTTATATTTTGGTCTAAGCGGGGCGATAGTAAAACCGGGAATTCTTTCTTATATTACAATTACACTTACGTTTACTGCAGGTACTGCTTTTTTAATGTGGCTGGGTGAACAAATTACTGAAAAGGGCATAGGAAACGGTATATCACTGCTTATTTTTGCAGGTATCGTTTCAAGAGGCCCTGCAATGGTTAGAGCGTTATATGCTAACTATATTAATAAGAATTTGAATATATTTACATTAATTCTATTTATAGTATTCGCTCTAGCTGTAGTAGCAGTGGTTGTCATTATGAACCAGGCTGAAAGAAGAATTCCGGTACAGTATGCGAAGAGAGTAGTTGGAAGAAAAATGTACGGTGGACAAAGTACACACATACCTATTAAGGTAAGTATGGCAGGGGTTATTCCAATTATCTTTGCGATGTCCATTATGACATTCCCTTCCACCATTGCACAATTTTTTGCTCAACCGGCACCAGGAACCTTCTGGCGGGGATTTTTGGATTTTATCTCTCCAAGTTCATGGTTCTATGGTACATTTTACTTTATATTAATTATTTTCTTTACTTATTTCTATACAGCTATCTATTTTAATCCGATAGAAATAGCAAATAATATGAAGAAAAACGGAGGCTTTATCCCAGGTATCAGGCCGGGAAAGCCAACTTCCGACTATATTAACAAAGTTCTTTCAAGAATAACTCTGACCGGAGCAATCTTTTTAGGCTTAATTGCCGTGCTTCCGATATTTATTAACTACGGAGTAAAGTTAGGCGGGTTAGCAATCGGTGGTACCAGCTTACTGATCGTTGTTAGCGTTGCTCTGGAAACTGTGAAGCAAATGGAATCTCAAATGTTAATGAGACACTATAAAGGTTTCCTTGAATAATATAAGGTAGAAATGGGGGAAAGGAAATGAGGCTGATTATATTAGGTGCACCAGGGGCTGGAAAAGGAACGCAAGCCGAGGTACTTTCAAAGAAGTTAGATATTCCCACGATTTCTACCGGTGAGATTATCCGGAATGCCATACGTCAGGGGACGGATTTGGGAAAAGAAGCAAAGCAATATATTGATAGAGGGTTGCTTGTTCCTGACGATGTAGTCATAGAAATCGTAAAGGACAGATTAACTCAAGATGATTGCAAAAACGGCTTTATTCTGGACGGATTTCCTCGAACCGTTCCTCAAGCCGATGCATTAACTAAAATGGGTGTAACGATTGATAAAGTCTTAAGTATAGAAGTAGCCGAAGAAAAGATAGTTGAAAGAATTTCTGGAAGAAGGCAGTGTAGTAAGTGTGGGGCAACCTACCATATTGTCTATAAGCCTTCAAAAGAGGAAAATATATGCGACTTGTGTGGTGGCGAACTTATTATGCGGCAGGACGATGCGCCTGAAACAGTTAAAAACAGGCTGAAAGTTTACCATGAACAGACTGAACCTCTTAAAGACTACTATCAAAGCAAAGGGTTACTTGTTGTAGCATATGGACAAGAAGAAGTAGCAGATACAACCAAAGAAGTACTTAAGGCACTTGGAGTAGTGTAAGATGATAACTGTTAAAGCCGCTCAGGAAATTGAATACATGAGGAAAGCCGGGCGAATTGTAGCTGAAACCCATGATCTTTTGGAGAAGGCTATTCGACCTGGCATTACAACTGAAGAGCTGGATAGTATCGCAGAGGAATATATTAGGAGTCAAGGTGCTATTCCATCCTTTAAAGGCTATAATGGATTTCCGGCGAGTATATGTGCCTCTGTTAATGCAGAAGTAGTTCATGGTATTCCAAGTTTAAACAAGTTAAAAGATGGCGATATTATTAGTATAGATATCGGTGTAATGTACAAAGGATATCATGGTGATGCAGCACGAACTCATCCGGTAGGTAATATCTCTGAAGAAGCTAAGAGATTAATAAAGGTAACACGGGAAAGCTTTTACAAAGGCGTTAAATACGCAGTAGAAGGAAATAGATTATCTGATATTTCATCAGCTATTCAAAAATATGTGGAACAGCATGGGTATTCAGTAGTACGGGATTTTGTAGGACATGGGATTGGACAAAATATGCATGAAGAGCCGCAAATCCCAAACTATGGCCCTCCCGGAAGGGGGCCGAGATTACTTGCTGGAATGACCCTGGCGATTGAACCAATGGTAAATATGGGTAAACATCATGTGAAAATTTTACCTAACCGTTGGACAGTTGTTACAGTCGACGGAAGTCTATCTGCTCATTATGAACATACCGTTGCTATTACGAAAGGGTATCCAGAGATACTGACCGGTACCTGATGATAAAATCGGCAGAGGTGATATAAGTGGATATATGTCCTGGACAAATAGTATATTCAACGGCTGGAAGGGACAAAGGGAGATATTTTATCGTTATAGAGCAGATAGATGAAAATTACGTCTATATATGCGATGGAGATATCAGACGGTTTGAAAAACCAAAGAAAAAAAAGGTTAAGCATTTGCGGTTTACTGGAAAAGATGCGCAATACATTAAAGATAAACTCGACAAAATGCAAAAAGTTAGCAATTCTGAGATAAGAAAAAGCTTAAAAGCTTTTTTGGAGGAATCGGAAAGTGAAAACGGAATCGTATAGTCGCGGTTAAAGGAGGTTTTTTCCTTGGCAAAAGAAGATGTCATAGAAGTAGAAGGAAAAGTAATTGAAGCGTTGCCCAATGCAATGTTTCAGGTGGAGTTAGAAAACGGACACAGGATACTTGCTCATATATCCGGTAAACTGAGAATGAATTTTATCAGAATTCTTCCGGGAGACAAGGTTACTGTTGAACTTTCTCCTTACGACTTAACCCGTGGAAGGATTACATGGAGAGCGAAGTAGCAGGTGTTCAAAGGAGGGATTGCGGTGAAAGTAAGACCATCTGTTAAACCAATATGTGAAAAATGTAAGATTATAAAACGAAAAGGAAGAATAATGGTAATTTGTGAAAACCCTAAGCATAAACAAAAACAGGGCTGAGCAAATTGGGAATTGACAATTGAGAATTGACAATTGTCAATTAGTGCTGTAATAATATAAGAGTATATTGTATGTCCTTATATATGATATACTCTAATAGTTATTTTACTGTATATAATTTGTTAAGTGCGGCTGCATGGTTCTGTAACAAGAATTATGACTTAACAATTATATAATATACAATTTAGAAATGTAATTTGGTTACCATTAGATTATTAGGTAATAGTGGATAATATTTTAATTATTATTCATTATTAATTGTTAATTGTTCATTATAATTTGGGAGGTGTAAAATAGAATGGCGAGAATCGCTGGTGTTGATTTACCAAGAGAAAAGCGAGTTGAAATTGGATTAACTTATATATTTGGCATTGGTCGAAAAAGATCAAATGAAATTCTTGCAAAAACAGGTATTAATCCGGATACAAGAGTAAGAGACCTTACTGACGATGAGATTGCAAAACTGAGAGAAGAAATTGATAAAAACTATAAGGTTGAAGGTGACTTGAGACGGCAAATTGCGCTTGACATTAAGAGACTTATTGAAATTGGATGTTATAGAGGTTACAGACATAGAAGAGGACTTCCGGTAAGAGGGCAAAGGACAAAGACAAATGCCAGAACACGAAAGGGTCCAAAGAGAACAGTTGCAGGTAAGAAGAAGTAAAAGGAGGGAATAGAAAAGAATGGCTAAAGCGACTACTAAAAGAGCTACACGTAAACGTCGTGAGCGTAAGAATATTGAACGTGGTGCTGCACATATTCGGTCAACATTCAATAATACTATTGTGACTATTACTGATATTGCGGGCAATGCAATTTCTTGGGCTAGTGCCGGTGGATTGGGTTTTAAAGGATCAAGAAAAAGCACACCTTTTGCTGCACAGATGGCAGCAGAAGCAGCAGCTAAATCTGCTATGGAGCATGGACTAAAGACAGTTGAAGTTTATGTAAAAGGTCCTGGTGCTGGAAGAGAAGCTGCAATAAGAGCACTGCAGGCTGCGGGGCTGGAAGTTAACTTAATAAAAGATGTTACCCCAATTCCTCACAATGGTTGCAGACCACCAAAGAGAAGAAGAGTTTAATGGAGGTGTGAATATAGATGGCAAGATATACTGGAGCAGTATGCAGACTTTGCCGTAGAGAAGGCCAAAAATTATTTCTCAAAGGTGAAAGATGTTATACTGATAAGTGTGCGGTTGCAAGGAGATCCTATGCGCCAGGACAACACGGCCAAAACAGGAAGAAGCTTTCTGAATACGGTATTCAGTTAAGAGAAAAACAAAAGGCTAGAAGATACTATGGAGTATTGGAAAGCCAGTTTGAAAAATATTTTGAAATGGCTAGCAAGAAAAAAGGTATTACCGGTGAAAATCTGTTACAAATTCTTGAAAGCAGATTGGATAACGTTGTTTATAGATTAGGTCTTGCTACATCCAGAGCAGAAGCAAGACAATTGGTTAGACATGGTCATTTCAATGTTAACGGTGCAAGAGTAAACATCCCTTCCTACCTTGTGAAAGAAGGAGATGTCATCTCTGTAAGAGAAAAGAGCAGAAACTCTGAAAGGTTTAAGTCAATACTAGAAACAACTGAGGGAAAAGTTGTTCCTAAGTGGCTGGATATGAACAGGGATGCTCTTGAAGCAAAGGTTGTAAATCTTGCTACCAGAGAAGATATTGACCTGCCAATAGAAGAGCACTTAATTGTTGAGTTGTATTCTAAGTAATAAGTAGTGGGTAGTGGATAGTGGGTAATATTTCCCAAAATCCTTCCCTCATACTTAGAAACATGTAAAAATATAGAACGCAGATGGCAAAGAATCATATGCCATTTAGCCAAAATAGATCAGTTGCCCTCGGAAAATCATAGGAATATCAAACTGGCAGTCTGGGGAGGGTTAAAAATGATAGAAATTGAAAAGCCAAAGATAGAGTGTGTCGAAATCAGTGAAAACGGCACATATGGGAAATACGTCATTGAACCTCTTGAGAGGGGATACGGCACAACACTTGGAAATTCATTAAGAAGGATTCTTTTATCATCTTTGCCTGGGGTAGCAGCAACATCAGTAAAAATTGATGGAGTATTGCATGAATTTTCAACAATTCCAGGTGTGAAGGAAGATGTGACGGAAATTATTCTTAATGTTAAAAATCTTGCAGCAAAGCTTCATTCTGATGGTCCAAAGGTAGTGTACATTGAACATGAAGGCGAGGGAGAAGTCAAGGCAGGAGATATTAAAGTTGATGCAGATGTTGAAATTTTGAATCCTGACCTTCATATTGCAACTTTAAACGAAGATGCAAAGCTATATATGGAAATAACCCTAAATAGAGGCAGAGGGTATGTTTCAGCTGAGAAGAACAAATTTCCCGGCCAGCCGATAGGATTAATACCTGTTGATTCAATATATACTCCTGTGCATAAGGTTAACTACACTGTAGAAAATACACGCGTAGGGCAGGTTACAGATTATGATAAGTTAACCTTAGAGGTTTGGACTAATGGAACAATTAAGCCGGATGAAGCAATAAGCCTTGGGGCTAAAATTTTAAGCGAGCATCTGAACTTGTTTATTGATCTTTCTGACCATGCAAGAAATACAGAAATAATGGTTGAAAAGGAAGAAACAAAGAAAGAAAAAGTTCTGGAAATGACTATCGAGGAACTTGACCTATCAGTAAGATCCTACAACTGTCTAAAGCGTGCCGGTATTAACACTGTAGAGGATCTTATCAATAGAAGCGAAGAAGATATGATGAAGGTAAGAAATCTGGGTAGAAAATCCCTTGAAGAGGTAATTCAGAAGTTGGAAGCACTAGGATTGAGCCTTGCGCCAAATGAAGAATAGTATCATAGTTCATAGTTAACTGTTCACAGTTCACAGACTTTGTTCTAAAAAAGTAAGTGAACCGTGAACTGTGAACCGTGACCTCTTATTATGTTAATTTTGAATTATCAATGATTTACTATTAGGTTTATAAGAAAACGGCAAAGGAGGTATATAGATTATGCCTGGTACAAGAAAGTTAGGTCGTCCAACTGACCATAGGATAGCAATGTTAAGAAATCTTGTTACTTCTGTTTTAGAGCATGGCAGAATAGAAACCACAGAAGCCAGGGCAAAAGAAGTGAGAAGCATGACTGAAAAAATGATAACACTAGGTAAAGAAGGCTCACTTCATGCTAGAAGACAGGCACTTGCATATATTACTAAAGAAGACGTAGTAAAAAAACTGTTTGATGAAATCGCGCCGAAGTATGCAGACAGACAGGGTGGTTACACCAGAGTAATTAAAATGGGTCCCAGAAGAGGGGACGCAGCCGAAATGGCGATAATTGAGTTAGTATAATAGTTCGGAGTTCGGAGTTAATAAAATCTTTAACAAGAAATTATCTTCAAACTCTGAACTTTTGATTGTAGACTAACTATAATGATAAGCAGGGTATTGAACATATAATTAATTTTGTTTAATACCCTGCTTTCGTTTTAGAATTATTTCAATATATTGACGTAAAATAATGATAATGATAAAATTAGTCCGAGCTATTAAGGAGGACTATACATGTGGATTGCAGATGACTGGAAAGATTATGAATTAATAGATACCGGGGATGGTGAAAAGCTGGAGCGGTGGGGGGCATACATATTGCGGCGTCCTGACCCTCAGGTAATTTGGCCGTTAAAGTTAGAAAAAGGTGCATGGAATAAAGTACACGGGCATTATCACAGGAGCAGCAGCGGAGGAGGTAAATGGGAATTCTTTAGCAAGCTGCCTGAAAGGTGGAGTATAACTTATGGGGATTTATCCTTTTATATTAAGCCAATGGGGTTTAAACATACAGGGTTATTTCCAGAACAGGCAGTAAATTGGAAATGGTTTATGAATAAAATCCAATCAAGCCCAAAACCTGTCCGGGTTTTAAATTTATTTGCTTATACCGGCGGTGCCACTGTAGCAGCAGCTTATGCAGGAGCAGAAGTCTGCCATGTAGATGCAGCAAAAGGGATGGTGGGATGGGCAAAGGAAAACTTAGCCCTTTCCAATCTTGCTGACCGTCCGGTGCGGTTTATTGTAGATGATGTTCTAAAATTTGTACAAAGGGAGATACGAAGAGGACGTCAATATGAAGCAATCATCATGGACCCACCGTCTTATGGGCGGGGACCTAATGGAGAGGTATGGAAAATTGAAGATGAATTATTTAGCCTTGTGCAAGAATGCATGAAGGTGCTGTCTTCAAAACCATTATTTTTCCTTATAAATTCCTATACAACAGGACTTGCCCCAACAGTTCTTAAAAACATACTTACTTTATCAGTAGGTGAAAAATACGGAGGGAAAATAACTTCTGATGAGATAGGCCTACCAATCTCGCAATCAGGACTTATACTTCCATGTGGTGCTTCAGGACGATGGGAAGCATAAAAACAAAATTAAAATTTGGGTAAACAATAAAAAGAGGATTAGAAGACCTAATCCTCTTTTATTATCATTAATTATTTGATAGAATTCTCGTATTGAGCAATCATTTTCTTAACCATTTGTCCACCAACAGAACCGGCTTGTCTTGCAGTGATGTCACCGTTATAACCTTGTTTTAAAGTAACACCAACTTCACTAGCTGCTTCCATCTTAAATCTTTCCAATGCAGCTCCAGCCTGTGGGACTAAATGTCTGTTTCTTGCCATTATCTTTCATCTCCTTATTGTATATATTAATTTTAATTATTAAGGTGATACTGTTATTATTTTGTACCGTTCTAAAATTAATATGCTGGAAATGCTAGCGTATGATGCCAGGTGCTTACAGAAAATCAATGAAACGACAATAATAAGACAAAATAAGTAGAGCTAATTAGCTCTGAGTCCCTAATTATATATAAGTATTACTAAATACTTTACATTGTCTATTTTAGTTCACGGTTCACGGTTCACAGGATTTTCTTGGCTAATTTCTGTGAACTGAGAACTGTGAACCGTGAACTAAATAACAATAATGTAACATACTTAGTGTTATATATATATATTATATTTTATAATTAAATTTTATATCGTTTGTTTCAAAAGTTCTGCCTTTCAAATAATTTAATATTCCTCCATCTTCAAAGGCAAATACAATCTTATACGCCCATAAGGCTTGATATTTTGCTTTAAATTGACGATTAAACTGCCTGTCTCCATATTTGTCATCTCCAAGTATAGGATGTCCAATATAGGCCATATGGGCACGAATTTGGTGTGTTCTTCCGGTGACCAGTTCAACTTCCACACGACTTATATCTTGTCCAGCAGACAAAACTTTATACCGGGTAATAATAGTTAGAGATCCTTTTATTGGAATATCTGTGATATATACCTGGCTTTTATGTTCATTTTTTACAAGAAAATGTCTTAATTCTCCCTGCCTTGGTGAAGGACAGCCCTTAACGATGCACTGGTAATATTTTTTAATTTCCCTGTTTTTAATCTTCTCCAGCATAATTTTCAAGGCTTCTGGTGTTTTGGCTATAATGACAATACCACCTGTATAATGATCTAATCTATGACAAAGGGCAGGAGCAAAACTACCCGGTTTTTCAGGTTTATATTCACCCTTTTGCTGCAGGTAACGGGTAGCAACATCAATAAGAGTATCTTCACCCTCATTCTTATCAGGGTGTACGGAAATCCCTGGCTGCTTGTTAACTAACAACAAGTGTTGATCTTCGTATACAATTTGTATAGGAATAGGATCTTTGCTTCTATCTTCACCCGCAAAAGATCCATACAAAATCTCATCTTTTATGTATATAGTGAGCTGATCACCTGTTTGCAGCAAAATATTTTCATTAATTTTTACACCATTGATGCGTATATCCTTTTTACGAAGGGCTTTATATATCGCACTCATGGGCAGGTTAGGGAATTTATCCTTAAGAAATCTATCTAATTTTTTTTGATGATAATCCTGAGGTACGGTAATAGTTATCATGCTGTAGCTCCTTTTTAAAAAGTTCGGGGTTCGGAGTTTGGAGCGCGAAGTTGTTATCAAGCTTGCTCACTAAAATCCGATTTTAGTTTGGTCAAATTATTCTGGCAATATTATATATTAATTTTAATTACTAATACAATTTGTTTACAAAAAAATTATCATTGTCACTTAGAGTGCAAAATTATGAATAGATCACCAGTCTCAATAAAAAGATTAAAACTTCGAATAAAGCGTATGATGAAAAAGAGGTTTTAAAAAAACTATTTTTATATTGCGCAAAATGCAGTATAATATATAATTAGTGTATTAATAAATTAAATATCAAGAGAGGTTTTATAATGGAAGAAATGATTAACACCATTAACGTGGATTATTCATATAGTCATGAGGAAGATCAAAAAATAGAGCTGGTGCTCAATCATGTTAATTTGAAAATAGATAAAGGAGAATTTGTTACTATTCTTGGGCATAACGGGTCAGGTAAATCAACACTGGCCAAACATTTTAATGCACTTTTGCTGCCGGCTGGAGGGACAGTTTTTGTCAAGCATATGGATACTTCGGAAATAAGCCATAGGTGGGATATAAGACAAACAGTAGGAATGGTATTTCAAAATCCGGATAACCAAATTGTAGCAACTGTTGTTGAAGAAGATGTGGCTTTTGGACCTGAAAATCTGGGTATTCCGCCGACTGAAATTAGAGAAAGAGTAGATTATGCATTGAAAGTGGTGGATATGTATGAATATAGAAAACATGCTCCTCACCTGCTTTCCGGGGGACAAAAACAGAGGATAGCCATTGCAGGGGTTATTGCCATGAAGCCGGAGTGTATTGTTCTTGATGAGCCTACAGCTATGTTGGACCCCATAGGAAGAAGGGAAGTAATTACAACCATAAAAAAATTAAACAGGGATGAGGGTATCACGGTAGTGCTTATTACGCATTATATGGATGAAGCAGTGGAGTCGGACAGAATAGTAGTGATGGAAAAAGGCAATATAATTATGGATGGGAAGCCAAAAGAAGTATTTAGTCAGGTGGAAAAGCTTAAGACTGTCGGGTTGGACGTACCTCAGGTAACCGAACTGGCATATGAACTGCGTAAGTACGGGATAGAAATGAATCAAGATGTATTGACAGTGGATGAATGTGTAGATGAACTTATTCGTTTAATTCAAAATTGAGAATGGAGAATTGAGAATTATAAATAAGATTTAAAAAAATTATTAATGTCTATAAAAAATACTTTACCATCGAAATTTATAATTCTAACTATTTTCTTTGCATTTTTTATTTTTCATTCTCAATTATCAATTCTCAATTCAATTAATTGGGGGAATTATAATGTCAATAAAAATTGAAAACTTAAACTATATATATATGCCTGGTAGTCCTTTTGAGAAGCAGGCGTTAAGAAACGTGAGTCTCGAAATTAAAAAAGGTGAATTTATAGGATTAATAGGTCATACCGGTTCGGGAAAGTCTACACTTGTACAGCATCTGAACGGGCTTCTTAGACCTACAGGTGGCAAAATCTATATTAATGACATAGAGATTACGAAAAAAAAAGTAAACCTTAAAGAAATAAGAAGTAAGGTTGGTCTTGTTTTTCAATACCCTGAGCATCAACTGTTTGAAGAAACAGTATATAAAGATATTGCCTTTGGACCTGCCAATATGGACCTTACAGAAGATGAGATACAAAAAAGAGTACATGAAGCACTAAACATTGTTGGATTAAGCAGTAGTATATTGGACAAATCGCCCTTTGAATTGTCAGGAGGACAAAAACGAAGGGTTGCCATAGCCGGTGTGCTGGCGATGAAACCTGAAATACTGGTGTTGGATGAACCTACAGCAGGATTGGATCCTGCAGGAAGGGATGAAATATTGTTTCAGATAAAAGCACTTCATACAAAACTGGGAATGACAGTAATATTGGTTTCCCACAGTATGGAAGATATAGCACGTCTGGTGGATAGAATAATAGTAATGCATAAAGGCTGTGTAGCAATGACTGGTACACCGGGAGAAGTGTTTAAAAGAGGAGAGGAATTGGAGACAATGGGATTATCCATTCCACAAATCACTCATGTAATAAACAAGTTAAGAAGAGAGGGAATCAAAATCAGAGATGACATTTTTACTGTTCATCAGGCAAAAAAAGAATTGCTGAGGTTATTGGGCAGTGCAGGATGTAAAACGGAGGAAGCGAAATGATAAGAGATATAACACTAGGTCAGTATTTTCCGGGGGAGTCGGTAATACATAGATTAGACCCCAGAATAAAAATTATTTTAACATTACTTTACATTGCGGCATTATTCATGATTAAAAATTTTACCGGCTATATTATTTTTGCGGCTTTTACTTTTCAGGTAATACATATGTCTACTGTTCCAGTTAAATATGTGTTTAGGGGATTGAAGCCTCTCATATTTATTATCATACTAACTGCATTTATTAATATGTTTATGACCGGTGGAACGACACTATTTATTATTGGCCCTTTGAGGGCAACCCATCAGGGATTGGAAATGGCAGTATTGATGACACTAAGATTACTTTTTTTAATTATCGGTACGTCCTTGCTTACTTTTACTACATCTCCGATATTACTTACTGATGGTATAGAAAAGCTGCTAAACCCCTTTAAAAAGATAGGAGTACCGGCCCATGAGCTGGCAATGATGATGACCATCGCACTGCGATTTATTCCCACGCTTTTAGAAGAAACGGATAAAATCATGAAGGCCCAGATGGCCAGAGGAGCAGACTTTGAGAGCGGAAATTTGTTAAAACGGGCAAAAGGTCTGGTTCCTTTACTGGTGCCACTATTTATCAGCGCTTTCAGGAGAGCCGATGAACTGGCAATCGCAATGGAATCCCGTTGCTACCGCGGCGGAGACCAGAGAACAAGGATGAAACAGCTTGAACTACACAATAGAGATTATATTGCACTGGCGATTGTGATTGGGCTGATGATAGTATTGTTTTTTGTGAGGGGATTGAGATATTAATGTGAAAATAGTGGGGAGTGGACAGTGGGGAGTAAAACCGAAACCACTAAAAAAGTGCTTGCTTGGTCAGTGTGCGACATGGGGACGGTTCTTCAGTCGCATGAAAGCGCATTCGACAGACGAACCGTTCCCATGTCGCATAAGTCGCAGCCCTTCTTCCTGCTGAACCGGATTTTTTCAGTGGTTTTAGATTTGTTCCTCTGAAAGGTGGATATGGTTTGAGAAATTTGATGCTTACAATAGAATATGACGGAACCAACTATCACGGCTGGCAGCGGCAGGATAATGCTGTGACGGTACAGGAAATGCTGGAAAAGTCACTAAAAAAAATCACCAAAGAAGATATTACTGTTACCGGCTGCAGCCGGACTGATACAGGGGTTCATGCACTAGCGTTTGTATGTAACTTCTATACGCAAAGTAATATTCCGGTGGACAAGCTGCCCTATGCATTAAACAGCATTCTTCCGGATGATATTGTTGCGCTGGAATGTAAAGAAGTTCCGCAGGAATTTCACGCCCGCTACTGGGCGAAAGGGAAAAAATACAGGTACAGAGTTATTAATAGAGCTTTCCCCTCGGCGTTCGAGAGAAATTATGCTTGCCATTGGCCATATCCTTTAGATATTAATTTAATGAAAGCAGCGGCTCAATTTTTTATCGGAGAGCACGACTTTAAGGCGTTTATGGCTTCTGGAAGCTCGATAAAGGATACGGTAAGAAATATATACAGCCTGACAGTCGAACAGAAGGACAATGAGGTTATTATTGAGATATCAGGGAATGGATTTCTCTATAATATGGTAAGAATTATATCAGGAACGCTTTTGTACGTGGGCAATGGAAAGATTAGTGTTGAACAAATTTCAGATATAATCAAAGCAGGTGATAGACGAAAAGCGGGAATTACTGCTCCGCCTCAAGGTTTATTCCTGGTGGAAGTTTACTATTAACGGTAGAGCATTGCAGGCGGTTTTGATAAAAGCAATACTTGCAACAGGTTAATTTATAGGAAGAGAGAGGAATTTACTCTATGTTCTTAAGGGGACATTCAATTTCTTCCTTTTTACAAAAGCTGCAAGCTGTGTCTAAAGGAATATGCTTGTGAAGAAGAATTGAAAAATGGTCTAATAATGCCGTTATTTTTGGCCGGGCTGATTCATCTAAAAAGAGGAATTGAACACCATACTCATACACATTCCCATGTAATTCATTTATGCGCACAATATGTCCCGGCAGTTCAATAGATTTTTGAAGTATCTCTGTCTTAAATGCCAGCACAATATCCGAATTTATGGGCAGCTTTAAATTAGATAGAAAACGCAGCCCACCTGCGCTAATATCTTTAATGCATACTAATGTACTTTTGGTACTTATTTTTTTCCCTTTAAATTGGATAATTTGCATTTGAGCGCATAGTGATTTTTCCATCTTTATGCGGAAATATTCGCGCTGATTAATAAATGGTTTTGAAGCAGATTGCCCCATCTTTAATACTGTCCTCCGATGATTACTAAATATAATGGTATAAGAATATGCGTATTATTTTTCAATTATAACATACCAATATTTCATATTATATCAAAAATATTTTATGGTTCCCATAATATTTTCATCAATGGTTTATACATTAAATATTTATAATATCTTCTCAATATCGGCTGTTTGTGTTACAATGAACTCAAAGCAAATATATCCAGGGGGAAAAAAGTTTGAAAACACAAGAGGTTATAAATATTCATAACAGCGCAAATAAACAAGCGGGAAAAAAGCCTTCTATTGCTGTTAGGGTCTTTTTAGTTATTTTGATTGTGATAATTGGAGGCTATTTCATATATTTGAACAGGTACCATCCAGCTATTGATAACTTATTGGGAGGAAAGTTAAAAGGAAGTGCGTTTCGAAAGCCTTCTACCTTATCTCTGGACTCAAGTTCCGAATATCAATTCAAGGTTTATAAAGATAACATCATTTTTTCCAATAAAGATGGCATAAAGGCTGTCAATAAAAAAGGGGAAGAGGAATGGAGCATAGCGATGACACTCACTAACCCTTATATTTTAACAACCAATAAATATATTCTTGTAGCGGATAAGGGCGGAAGGGAAGTAAATGTTGTTACAAATTATTCTGTAGTATGTTCAAAAAGAACCGAAGAGCCTATTATCATGGCAAAAATAAACGAATCGGGTTATTTTGCTGTTGTTACTGAGGAAAAAGGCTATAAAGGAAAAATAACCGTATTTAATCCAAATGGACAGGAACTATATAAGTGGCATTCTGTTGAAAACTATATCATCGATTTGGATATTTCTTTAGACGGTAAAAGAATGGCAGTATGCACTGTTGATACCAGCAAAGGTAAAGTATCGGGGGGCGTGGTGTTTTTTAACCTTAACGAAGAGAAACCTTATGCAGGGATTGTAATAAATGACACATTAATTTCAAATATAAGATTTTATAAAGACAATAGCCTTATTGTTATAGGGGACAATCAGATGGTAGGTTTTTCACCACAGGGTATTCAAAAGTGGAATATAAGCTATAATGACAGAAGTCTGCAGGCATTCAATATAGATTCAAATGATATAATCGTCCTGGCTTTAAGTGAAAGAAAAGGTGGAAATTTTATAAATAGTGATTCGGTAATAGAAATATTCAACCGGGATGGGCAAAAACAAGGTACATATAAAGTGGATGGAGAAATAAAGTTTTTAGATGTAGAAGATGATTTAATTGCTTTAAATAAAAAGAGGGATGTTTGTGTTATTACCCCAAAAGGTGTTGAAATTGCCAAAGCGACTTCCAGCAAAGATATAAAAGATATTGTTTTATTTGGCAATAAGAGGGAAATACTGATGGTATCGAGAAATGCATTGGATGTGCTTGAATTAAAGAGATATTAGGGGTGAGCGCATGACCATATTGGATTTTGGAGTATTTATAATTATACTCTATAGTTGTATAAAAGGGATCACAAGGGGATTTGTACTTTCCTTTTTCGATGTAATATCTTTCTCTGTTGCAGCTTATTTTACTGCCAGGTTTTACCCTGTTTTTTCCGCCATACTTATGCACACTAGAATATATGAATGGATTCAAAAGGGAATATATGAAAGTATAATTAAAACCAATCCAGCAGCAGTACAGGCAGCCAGTACCGGTATCAATCCACCAACAGCCAAAACAGTAATGGATGCACTTTCACTTCCGAATGTAGTTAAGGCAACTATCATGCGGCAGGGAAAATATGGTTTTACAGGTGTGCACAGTATGGTCGATAATTTAAGTGCTGGCATATCAAAATTTATTATAAACATACTCAGCATGATTATTTTATTTTGTGTCATTAAATTTGCTCTTTCTCTTTTGGCGGCTATTATTGATCAGTTTACCAAATTTTCTGTGCTCAATCGCGTTAATAAATTAGCAGGAGGGATTTTTGGAGCTGCCAGTGGTATAATAGCAATATATATAATTTTCGCAATTTTCATCCTGTTTATACCTGTAAGATTATTTATTCCATTGATTGATCTCATAAATGAATCGGTATTAGCAAAAGTATTTTATAATAATAATATATTGTTGAAATGGATACTATAGTGAAAAGTGGAAAGCAGCAATAAAAATTTGTCTCTTTCCACTTTTTACTTCTGCTATCCACTATTATACAAATGAATGTTTTTTGTTTTCCACCAATATCTGAAAAATGCTTTTTTCAAGTATTTGAGCGATAAAGCTGGACATATAAGAGTAAAATGAGTAAAATTATATTTAATAAAATAGTTAGGAGTTCGGAGTTTGGAGTTCGTAGAAATTTATTATTTTGGTTTGCTTCAATTATATCTGTAACTCGATCAAACTGCAAAACTTGATATTTTGTAGCCGAACCTATAGGTTCGGCTATGTTAATAATTAAAAATATATAAATAACACTAAGTATGTTACATTATTGTTATTTTGTTCACGGTTCACAGTTCTCAGTTCACAGAAATTAGCCAAGAAAATCCTGTGAACCGTGAACTGTGAACTAAAATAGACAATGTAAAGTACTTAGTAATACTTATATAGTTATTAATGTATGCTTAAAGCAAAGGGGTTGAAGATTTTGAGAAGTGATAGTGTAAAAAAAGGATTGGAAAAAGCACCGCATAGATCGCTTTTTAAAGCAATGGGATTAACAGATGAAGAGATTAACCGTCCACTGATTGGTGTAGTAAATGCACAGAATGAGGTTATTCCAGGTCATATTCACCTTGATAAAATAGCAGAGGCTGTTAAAGCTGGTATTAGAATGGCTGGCGGGACACCGTTAGAGTTCCCGGCTATCGGGGTGTGTGACGGTATTGCAATGGGACATATCGGAATGAAATACTCATTGGCTTCCCGGGAGCTTATTGCAGATTCCATAGAAGCTATGACAATTGCTCACGGCTTGGATGCCCTGGTACTTATACCAAACTGTGATAAAATCGTACCGGGTATGTTGATGGCGGCAGCGAGACTGGATATTCCTGCCATTGTTATTAGTGGAGGGCCAATGTTGTCATTAAGAAAAGGCGACAGGGATTTGGATTTAAATAGTGTATTTGAAGCTGTTGGCGCGGTTAAAGTAGGCAGGATGAGTGATGAAGAACTATTGGAGGTTGAAGATAATGCATGTCCGGGATGTGGTTCCTGTTCAGGAATGTTTACTGCGAATTCTATGAACTGTTTGAGTGAGGTTCTAGGCTTGGCTTTACCTGGTAATGGTACTATCCCGGCAGTGTATGCTGAAAGAATACGACTGGCAAAGATGGCGGGAATGAAGATTATGGAGCTTCTTAATAAAGGAATTAAGTCGAGTGATATACTTACTCCAAAAGCCTTTGAAAATGCTCTTACAGTAGATATGGCTCTGGGATGTTCGACCAATTCCATGCTTCATCTGCCGGCAATAGCTCATGAGGCCGGGGTAGAAATAAATCTTGATATTGCAAATGAAATCAGCAGTAAAACTCCTAATTTATGCAAACTGGCACCGGCTGGTCCTCATCATATACAGGATCTCTATCAAGCCGGAGGAGTGCAGGCAGTCATGAATGAGCTAAGTAAAAAAGATTTATTACATCTTGATTTGCCTACAGTTACAGGAAAGACCGTAGGAGAGAATATAAAGAATGCGAAAGTCAGAGATTATAATATTATAAAGCCTATTGACAAACCATACAGCACAACAGGAGGAATAGCTGTTCTGCGAGGGAATTTGGCTCCGGATGGTGCAGTGGTAAAACGCTCCGCAGTGGCGCAGGAAATGCTTGTCCATAGAGGGCCTGCCAGAGTTTTTGAATCGGAAGAATCAGTTATCAAGGCAATTCACGGCGGAGAAATCAAAAAAGGTGATGTTGTAGTGATTCGGTATGAGGGACCGAAAGGTGGTCCGGGCATGAGGGAAATGTTATCTCCGACATCGGCAATATGTGGAATGGGCTTGGATAAAGATGTAGCTCTTATTACGGACGGCCGTTTCTCCGGAGCTACCAGAGGTGCATCGATAGGACATGTATCCCCCGAGGCGATGGAAGGCGGACCTATTGCTGTCATTAGAGAAGGAGATATCATTAACATCAATATTCCGAAAGGCAAATTAGAGGTTGAACTTTCCCAGGAAGAAATTAACCGCAGACTTGCCGAATGGAAAGCGCCGGAACCAAAAGTTAAGAAAGGATATTTAGCAAGATATGCAAAATTGGTAACTTCTGCTTCTACGGGAGCAGTATTAAAGAATTAAGAATCGAGTCTTTCTCAATTCAAAAAGTTGGAGGTGTTAACTATTGAAATTAACAGGTGCAGAAATTTTTGTAGAGTGTCTTAAGGAACAGGGCGTGGATACTATTTTCGGGTATCCGGGAGGGGCTGTTCTTAATATATATGATGCTTTATATAAACATAGGGATAAGATCAGACATATTCTTACCTCCCATGAACAGGGAGCAGCTCACGCTGCGGATGGGTATGCAAGGGCTACCGGCAAAGTAGGTGTATGCCTGGCTACATCGGGTCCGGGAGCGACAAACCTTGTGACAGGTATTGCCACAGCATACATGGACTCTGTCCCGATTGTAGCATTTACAGGACAGGTACCTACATCCTTGCTAGGTAAAGATTCTTTTCAGGAAGTAGATATAACAGGGATTACTGCGCCCATTACAAAACATAATTACATTGTAAAAGATGTAAATGACCTGGCACCGATAATAAGGAAAGCATTCGTTATTGCAAAAGAGGGAAGACCGGGGCCGGTGCTGGTAGATATATGCAAGGATGTAACGGCTGCCGTAACCGAATATGAACCGGTAAAGGCAGCACAACCCAGGGCAGTACCTATTGGAGTCAATCAGCTAGAGCTTCAACAGGCTGCAGATGTCATCAATAGAGCACAACAACCTATTATTCTTGCCGGTGGCGGTATTGGGATTGCAGATGCCTGTGAAGAGCTGCTGGAGCTGGTAAGCAAAGCTAATATTCCGGTTGCAACAACTTTAATGGGTTTGGGAGGATTTCCGGCAACACATCCCTTATATACCGGTCTGGTCGGTATGCACGGGACAAAAACCTCTAACCTTGCAGTATCAAATTGTGATTTATTTATAGCAATTGGTGCAAGATTTAGTGATAGGGTAATCAGCAATGTAAAAAGATTTGCACCCAATGCGCAGATTATGCATATAGATATAGATCCTGCTGAAATCGGAAAGAATATTAACGTTCACTATCCTCTGGTTGGAAATGTGAAATTAATATTGCAGGAATTATGCAGAAAAGTTGAAATTAAAGAACGTACAGAATGGCTCGATAAGATACAGAGATGGAAAAAAGAATATCCTCTCGCATATCAAAAGAATGGCACTTTAAAACCGCAATATATCATGCAGAAGATAGACGAACTTACCAATGGAGAAGCTATTATCACTACAGAAGTGGGACAAAACCAGTTATGGGCCGCCCAGTATTATAAGTATACCCGGCCCCGGACTTATATATCTTCGGGAGGTTTAGGCACGATGGGATATGGTTTGGGTGCTTGTATCGGGGCGCAAATCGGCCAGCCAACTAAAAGAGTCTTTAATATTGCAGGAGACGGAAGTTTTAGAATGAACTGTAATGAACTTGCTACAGCGGTTGAATATAAACTGCCTATTATTATAGTGATACTCAATAATCATGTTTTAGGAATGGTAAGACAATGGCAGGAGTTGTTCTATGACAGCCGGTTTTCATCTACAACCATTGACAGAGGCACTGACTTCGTAAAGCTTGCACAGGCTTATGGAGCGAAAGGGCTTAATATTACCAGGAATGATGAGGTTGAAGATGCAATTAAAGAAGCGCTGGCGTCAGATATTCCTGTGGTAATCAATTGTGAGATTGACAGGGATGAAAAGGTATTCCCAATCGTACCGCCTGGAGCACCGATAGATGAAATTATAGAAGAATAAGATACAAATAAAAGATATCAAATATAAAATGGGTATATATTTTATTTTTGAAGAATATTATTCCTACACTTAAGCTACAAGGCTAAGAGCCTGTAAACTTGCGTCTAAGGTCAGGGGACACACCTCTCCTTCGTCGAGGAATGTCCCCAATAAAGGCATCAAACTCGCTGTCGCTCAAGCAAGTGATGCGGCTTTTCCTCCGCTGCGTTAACAGGCTCTAATCCTTTCCGCAACGTTCTTCCCATAATATTCTTCAAAAAATATTAAATGCCGTATAAAAGGGTGCATTTAATTTAGTTGATGAATAATATTCCAAGGAAAGAATTTCATTTGAAAAGAGACAAAAAAATAGTCTAAGATACCCATGTAAATTAAATTTTAAAAAGGGGTGTCTTAGACTATGATCAAAAATACCAATGAGATTTTAACACAAAATCTCATAAAAGTCGAAGGTATTTTAAGGAATTTTGTTGAGGAAGCAATAAAAAAAGAGCACGAGGGACAGCTAACCATCAATAGTATTGAGAAGATGGTAGGCGCAACAATTAAAGCAGTAACGCAATTGATACTATGTATGGCAGGGGCGTTACTTACCAATATTGTAGTAACTAAAGTTGATGAATATTGCAGCTGCGGAAAGAAACTGATCACAGTAAAGAAAAATTCACAAACCAATATATTATCAATGTTTGGGCACATCCCAGTTACACGAGATATTGTTCATTGCAGGAGATGTCATAAGGGCTATGGTGTTATTGATAAACTTATTGAAATTGATGATAAGCATCGGATTACAAAGGCAATGGTAGAAGTGATAACCTATGTAGCACAACTGCTTCCATCTTTTGAAAGAGCATCGGAAGTTTTGAAAAAGCTATTAAAAGTAGAGGTAAGTCCAACCCAAATACAGATTGTATCTGAAGAAATTGGTAAAAAAGTATTTGAAAAAGAGATGGAAAAAGCACAACAAGCTTATGAAAAACCGGAAATAGCAGCACCAGAACTACCACCGGCTAAGCGAAAAGACGGGAAGCTATATATATTTACCGATGGAATGCAGTTAAATACAAGGATAGAGCAAAACGGTACGACTTGGCGTGAAATGAAGTTAGGGTTGGTGTTTACTGATAAGGATGTAATTAAGCGCGGAGAAGATAATATCAAAATTGTAAAAAAGGAATATGTATCATATTTTGGAAGCGTCACAGAATTTAAAAAGGCAATATTTGCAGCAGCCGCCAGAGCAGGTTACGGTAAACTAAAAGAAGTAGTTGTCATAGGAGATGGAGCACAGTGGATATGGAACATGTGCGACGAATTATTTCCGGATGCAGTAAGGATACTTGACTACTATCACTTAAGTGAGAATGTTCATCAGTATGCAAAAATACTATATCCTGAAGATGAGATAAACCGTAAAAGGTGGGTAAAAGAAGTAATGGATAGAGTAAATAATGATGAAATTGAAGAAGCAATTAAAATTGTAAACAAGGTTAAGATTAAAAAGTTACCAGACAATGTAGTAAATCTTCCAACATATATGGAAAACAACCGAGAGCGAATACGCTATAAAACTTTTAAAGAAAAAGGCTATTATATAGGCAGCGGAGCGATAGAAAGTGGTAACAAAATGGTGATTGGACAAAGGATGAAACAGGCGGGAATGCGTTGGAGTATCAATGGTGGACAGTATATAGCTGCATTACGTGCAAAGTATGAAAGTCACAAATGGGATGACGTTGTAAAAGTAGTGAACGAATAGTATGAAATAATATCCATGTAAAAAAATGTATATAACAATTGGGTAACTATACCCATTTTTACTGGAAGATTTATCACATATGTGAAAAAGTATCTTCTACTGTAAACTAGACGGTAATTTTTCAGATAATGGGTCATATATAATTTATGCACCCCGTATAAAATTTGCTTCTTGCAAATTTACATAGATGTGATATAATAATTCTGGATTAGAAAATGAATATTCTCTTGTTAGGTGAGGCTCCTATATAGATATATGCTGCTGCCCGGAAACATCGAAAGATGCCAATGGGTCAACAGGTACTACCGAATTAAGGTTTTACTTAATGCAGTTGAGTTGTTACTCTATGCTATATAGTGCCAAAGCTCAACGAATGGGGAGATACTTTATTATGCTTGCTAATATAAGATCCTTCGTTTGTTGAAGGATTTTTTTAATGCAATTATTATGTGGGGAATTTTGAATGGAGAAGTTTAGGGATATTAATCTTAAGATTAGCTGCATATTCTTCATTCTTAATTCTTAATAAAAGAATGGTGGTGATGTCAAGTGGATGCGGACCCTCATACGAATTCCAAATTAATAGCTAATAATATTCTTAGGGATAAGAAGGGAATATGTAATATGCTTTCTTGCAATAACATATTACGTGTAGAGTATCTTTTGACATCAAACACAATAAATATGATTCAAAATTAATGGAACATTTCTATGCTGATAAAGTATAATGTCAAAAGCTACTCTTGCGTTTTAATGTGCATTTGGAGTGCAATTATGAAATGACAAGGGAGGAGCTAAGATGTTATGTATATATAAGACTATTGATGGAAAAATTCAAAAAGTAAATAATATTGAAGATGGATGCTGGATTAATTTAATTGCACCTGCAGAAAATGAAATAGATATGGTTATCCAGACACTTAATGTAGATGCAGGATTTTTAAGAGCTGCACTTGACGATGAGGAAACATCACGTATTGAAAGTGAAGATAATCAGACACTTATTATTATCGACGTTCCGCTGGCTGAAAAAGATCAGGATGCACTAATATTTTCGACAATACCACTTGGTATTATTATTACCGAAAAGAACCTTATTACAGTATGTTTAAAAGAGAATTCTGTGATAAAGGAGTTCTCCGATGGAAATGTTAAGTCTGTATTTACACACATGAAAACAAGGTTTATACTTCAAATTCTTTTTAAAGTTGCAACACGATTTTTGCAATACTTAAAACAAATTGACAGAATAAGCAATGAGGTTGAAAAACAGCTTCATCAGTCTATGAAGAATAAAGAGTTAATTCAACTGTTGGATCTCGAAAAGAGCTTGGTTTATTTTTCTACGTCCTTAAAAGCAAATGAAATTACGATGGAGAAGATTTTACGTGGTAGAACAATAAAGCTTTATGAGGAAGATCAGGATTTGTTGGAAGATGTATTGATAGAAAACAAGCAAGCCATAGAGATGTCCAATATATACAGCAGTATATTGAGTGGTACAATGGATGCTTTTGCTTCAGTGATATCCAATAATTTAAATATTGTGATGAAATTTTTAACATCAGTAACCATTGTTTTATCACTGCCGACGATGGTGGCAAGCTTCTATGGTATGAATGTAAAGCTGCCGCTGCAGGAATCACCTTATGCGTTTATATTTACATTAGTCTTGTCGCTTATTGTAACAACAGCTGCCACTTATGCGCTAATAAAAAGAAAAATGTTTTAAATTTTAAATAAGTTTATGGTTCACAGTTATATCAATTATGTGTGAATCGTGAACTTATCAAAAGTTATAGACTTTTAATTTTTTAGTTTTAAGCTCTCAAGGGTGATTTGATTTTAGTTGATGAATATTATTCCAGGCCTAAGCCTTTCCGCAACGCTCTTTCCATAATATTCATCAACTAAAAAATATGCACATAGCTCTCAGGGTGCATTTAATTTAGTTGATGAATAATATTCCAAGGAAAGAATTTCATTTGAAAAGAGACAAAAAAATAGTCTAAGATACCCATGTAAATTAAATTTTAAAAAGGGGTGTCTTAGACTATGATCAAAAATACCAATGAGATTTTAACACAAAATCTCATAAAAGTCGAAGGTATTTTAAGGAATTTTGTTGAGGAAGCAATAAAAAAAGAGCACGAGGGACAGCTAACCATCAATAGTATTGAGAAGATGGTAGGCGCAACAATTAAAGCAGTAACGCAATTGATACTATGTATGGCAGGGGCGTTACTTACCAATATTGTAGTAACTAAAGTTGATGAATATTGCAGCTGCGGAAAGAAACTGATGACAGTAAAGAAAAATTCACAAACCAATATATTATCAATGTTTGGGCACATCCCAGTTACACGAGATATTGTTCATTGCAGGAGATGTCATAAGGGCTATGGTGTTATTGATAAACTTATTGAAATTGATGATAAGCATCGGATTACAAAGGCAATGGTAGAAGTGATAACCTATGTAGCACAACTGCTTCCATCTTTTGAAAGAGCATCGGAAGTTTTGAAAAAGCTATTAAAAGTAGAGGTAAGTCCAACCCAAATACAGATTGTATCTGAAGAAATTGGTAAAAAAGTATTTGAAAAAGAGATGGAAAAAGCACAACAAGCTTATGAAAAACCGGAAATAGCAGCACCAGAACTACCACCGGCTAAGCGAAAAGACGGGAAGCTATATATATTTACCGATGGAATGCAGTTAAATACAAGGATAGAGCAAAACGGTACGACTTGGCGTGAAATGAAGTTAGGGTTGGTGTTTACTGATAAGGATGTAATTAAGCGCGGAGAAGATAATATCAAAATTGTAAAAAAGGAATATGTATCATATTTTGGAAGCGTCACAGAATTTAAAAAGGCAATATTTGCAGCAGCCGCCAGAGCAGGTTACGGTAAACTAAAAGAAGTAGTTGTCATAGGAGATGGAGCACAGTGGATATGGAACATGTGCGACGAATTATTTCCGGATGCAGTAAGGATACTTGACTACTATCACTTAAGTGAGAATGTTCATCAGTATGCAAAAATACTATATCCTGAAGATGAGATAAACCGTAAAAGGTGGGTAAAAGAAGTAATGGATAGAGTAAACAATGATGAAATTGAAGAAGCAATTAAAATTGTAAACAAGGTTAAGATTAAAAAGTTACCAGACAATGTAGTAAATCTTCCAACATATATGGAAAACAACCGAGAGCGAATACGCTATAAAACTTTTAAAGAAAAAGGCTATTATATAGGCAGCGGAGCGATAGAAAGTGGTAACAAAATGGTGATTGGACAAAGGATGAAACAGGCGGGAATGCGTTGGAGTATCAATGGTGGACAGTATATAGCTGCATTACGTGCAAAGTATGAAAGTCACAAATGGGATGACGTTGTAAAAGTAGTGAACGAATAGTATGAAATAATATCCATGTAAAAAAATGTATATAACAATCGGGTAACTATACCCATTTTTACTGGAAGATTTATCACATATGTGAAAAAGTATCTTCTACTGTAAACTAGACGGTAATTTTTCAGATAATGGGTCATATATAATTTATGCACCCTAGCTCTCAATAGAATGGACATACCCCAAAATTTAATTTAAGAAACCAGCAAGCTCTTGCAGTATCTGAGTTCGAAGAGACTCAGCTGCTGCGATTTGGGCTTCTTTTTTGTATAGTTCAAAAATTCAGCAATACCAGTTTTGTGTTTCTTAAGCACTTCATAAATTCCATCCGCGGTACTGTAGTAAGGGAAAGGTGGTATGCCATGTACTCTTTTGGATATCTCCTGCAAAATAAAAATCATCTTCCTGCTACTTATGGATTTTGAAGTAAGAGAAATATAGCTCATTGCCATGGTTAATAAAAAGTTTATGTTTTTAAGCCTTTGATAGGACTGGACTCTTACATCTTCAAGCTTGTATTGATTTTTCTTAAATCTTATGAACTCTTCTACATTCCATCTGGATATGTAGCAAAGTATAGGTCTTAAACAGTCTTTACCATCTTTTATATCAAGGTTAGTTAAAAGCATAAGCCCTTTTCTGGCATACCCTCTTACAAAGACAAGGTTAAATACTTTGCCAGTAATCTCAGGCAACTCTATAGGCAGAAAACCGAACTGAATTTTTCTTTGCTTACCGTTCTTTTTCTTTATGATTGTTGAATATTTACCCTTATATTTTTTAACAAGGTCGACAATATTTATTTCCTTACCTTTGAAAATGACATTGCGGTTTTTCTTAAGCCTTATGACAAACTTTTGAGAGTTGTTTTCAAAATAATTAAAGAACAGTACATTGTCCATACCTCTATCCATGGTGTAAATGCCCTTGGTCCCGTATAAGCTTCTGAGCTTGTCCAAACACTTTATGATTTCTTCATTTTCACTTTTAAATCCCGGTTCACTTGGAGAGAATAAATCTGAATATATTGGGACAAGAAGCTTGTCTCCGTGGTTATATATAAGTGCTTCAAGTAGATAGTACCCGTCCATATTGGTTTCTTTTGTGCTTCCATCCCTGATCTTGCCCATATTTTCAAAGACTACGCCGTACTTTTTAACAATATCACTTAAGTCGATAATGATAGGCGTATCATGGTGAATATACCTTTTAACTTCAGAAGAGAGGTTCTTAAGTACATCATCAGTATAGGAGAATTTTTCAAGGTTACGGGAAAGGCGTTCTATAGTCTTTTTTAACTTTATATCCTCATTTAAAGAACGGGATATTTCAGCCAGTATTACTGTCTTGGATGCGAGTATGCCAAAGACCATGCAGGATAAGAATTTCTTAAAGGGAACAGGGAGACCCTGAGCCAATCTGGAACAAAAATTACAAATACTTCTTTTCAAATCATATGCTGTTTTGCTATAATCAAACATGTAGGAAAGCCCCTTTCTATGTGGTTTATGTGTTTTTTTTTCGATATCTTAACAATACCATAAATTTGGGGGCTTTTCTCGTGTTTTTACAAATCTGTGGACAAATTTCTCAAATCTCCTGATAACTTCTCATTTTCAGCTTCTTTTTGTGGATAATTTTATTAAAAGAAAAAAATGGGGTATGTCCATCTCAATAGAGTATTGACACCTCTTTATATACATGATATAATTCATTCGAAAGTATAACCTATAATCCTCTCTGAGTATGTGCAATCAATAGTTTTAAACCTTCAATCTGGAAGGTTTTACTTATTTTATACTCTCCTTAGTATGGATTTCCCTTTTGTTGGTTATAACTATAACAGTATAGTAGAATAAGGTGGTGAATTATGGATAAGGCTGTTGACTTGAAAAAGAAAACTTTGGAAGATTTACGATATATTGCTAAAATGATGGGTATAAAGGGAACTTCCAGAGCTAAAAAAGATGAACTTATAGAAATGATATTACAGCATGCTGAAAATAGCGAACAAGTTAAAGATGAAAAACCTCTTATAGATCCGACAATAGAAGAGACCGGTAAAGAAGCTGATGTTGGTGAACAAGAGATGAGAAAGACAACAAGAAGGGGCCGTAAGAAAAAAGAAGAAATTTTAACCGATAAACCGGTTGAGGATGAGAAAAAAACTGAGGTTGTAAAAGAAGATAAGAAAGTGGAGATTGCAAAAGAAGATGCAGACCAGGATAAAACAAATGAAGTATCCATTGTGGAAGCTCCTGGTAATGAAGAAACTGCTGAGCAACCACAAATTGCAGCTGATGTCACAGTAGTAGGGGCTGAAGAAAAACAAGAAGAGATAGAAGGAGAAATACAAGGAGAAAAGGAAGAAACAGAGGAAGTAGAACAGACAGGGCCTCAAGAAAAACCAGAGGTAAATCAAAGAGAACAGAGAAGACCTAGTAATTATCCTGCAGCCTTCGAAAAAATAGAGAGTGATGATCCTGTGGGAGGAGTGTTGGAAGTACTTCCCGATGGATATGGATTTTTAAGAAGTGATAACTATCTATCTGGAACAAAAGATATTTACGTATCTCCATCACAAATTCGCAGATTCAACCTGAAAACAGGAGATAAAATTATTGGTAAAGGCAGAATTCCAAAAGAAGGCGAAAAATTTCAGGCACTCTTATATGTACAAACAGTAAATGGTGATTCTCCTGAAGTTGCAGCTAAGAGAGTACCCTTTGAAAACTTGACACCGATATATCCTGATCAAAGGATTACACTGGAAACCGGTCCTAGAGAGTTAGCCATGAGGCTTATTGACCTAATTGCACCTATCGGTAAAGGTCAAAGAGGAATGATTGTGGCTCCACCAAAAGCAGGAAAAACAATTCTTTTGAAAAAGATAGCCAATAGTATCTCTATCAATTATCCCGATATTGAATTGATTGTCTTATTAATAGATGAACGTCCAGAAGAAGTAACCGATATGCAGCGGTCAATTAAAGGTGAAGTAATATACTCCACTTTTGATGAAGTGCCGGAACATCATATAAAGGTTGCTGAAATGGTTCTGGAACGGGCGCAAAGGTTAGTAGAGCACAAAAAGGATGTAGTAATACTGCTTGATAGTATCACGAGGTTGGCAAGAGCATACAATTTAACCATCCCTCCAACAGGAAGGACGCTGTCGGGTGGTCTGGACCCTGGTGCATTACACAAACCTAAGAGATTTTTTGGTGCAGCAAGAAATATTGAGCATGGTGGAAGTCTTACAATACTTGCTACAGCTCTTATTGAAACAGGAAGCAGAATGGATGATGTTATTTTTGAGGAATTTAAAGGCACAGGCAACATGGAACTACATTTGGACAGACGTCTTTCTGAGAAGAGGATCTTCCCGGCAATTGATATTAATAAGTCGGGGACAAGAAAAGAAGAACTTCTGCTTTCACAAAAAGAGCTGGAAACTATCTGGATGATTAGAAAGGCTATGAGCAACCAGGGAACTGCTGAGGTTACTGAAACACTAATCAATCGTTTGATGGCAACTAAATCAAATGAAGAATTTGTAAATAATATTATGAGTGCTTTTGATAGGTAATACTGGAAAAATATTAGTTGCAAAAAAAGAGGTTTTGTGGTAAAATACTTTTTGTTGTCAAAAAAAGAGTGCATTTTCACATAAAAGTGTTATTGAACTTTTGTTGAGAAAGAGGTGAAATAAATGAAAGAAGGAATCCATCCCAAATACGAGGAAACTGTAATTAAGTGTGCATGTGGTGAAACCATTCCTACAGGTTCTACAAAAAAGAATATACACGTTGAAATATGTTCAAAGTGTCATCCTTTCTATACCGGAAAACAGAAGCTTGTTGATACTGGAGGACGTGTAGAAAAATTCAGAAAGAAATTTGGTTTAAAAGCTGAATAATTTAGTAATAACAGTAATATTGCGGTAAAGAAAAGTCAAAGGTCAGAGAATTTTTCTCTGACCTTGGTTTTTAACTTTCACTTCGGTTTGAAACCTTATATTTATATACACTTCCATTGAAAATGGCAATATTATCATTGCAGTTATATCCCTATTCTGTTAAAATAAAAATACAACGAATAGGAGAGGAAGTATTCAAATTGGATAAAAATAAAAAAATTCATCGTACAAGCATAGGTGGTCAAGCTGTAATAGAAGGAGTTATGATGCGAGGACCAAAAGGTATAGCGATTGCTGTAAGAACACCTGACGGTTCAATCACTATAGATAAGAAACCTGTGCAATCTCTAAGTATGAAGTACAAAATATTAAAAGCTCCTATCTTGCGGGGAATTGTTGCCTTTTTTGAGTCAATGATTGTAGGGGTAAAATCCTTAATGTTCTCGGCGGAATTTTATGAACTGGAGGGGGAAGAGGAAGAGCAGCCATCCAAGTTTGATAAATTTTTAGAGAAATTATTTGGTGACAAACTTCAAGATGTACTTATTTATTTTTCAGTAATTACTGCACTTTTGTTTGGGATAGGGCTTTTCATACTGTTGCCGACTGTTGTTGTTGGATTTATCAGGAAATTGGTGGAAAATCATATTGTTGCCAATATTGCTGAAGGAGTATTGAGAATATCAATATTTTTAACCTATATTATTTTAATTTCCAGGATGAAGGATATACAAAGAGTATTCCAGTATCATGGGGCAGAGCATAAAACTATTCACTGTTATGAACGTAATGAAGAACTTACTATTGAAAACGTAAGGAAGTATACTACTTTACACCCGCGCTGCGGTACAAGCTTCCTGCTCATCGTGATGGTGGTAAGTATCGTAATGTTTTCGTTTATTTCCTGGCAGAACATATGGATTAGGCTAATATCAAGATTGCTGCTTTTACCGCTGGTTGCAGGAATATCCTATGAGGTTATTAAGTTTGCCGGTAGAAGTGAACATCCGGTGACTTGCTTAATAAGCAAACCTGGAATGATGCTGCAAAAATTTACCACTCGTGAACCTGATGACAGCCAGATAGAGGTAGCAATTGAAGCACTTAAAAATGTTTTACCAGAAAATAGAGAGGACGACAAATGATAATGGAATTAACCATAAGGGAACTATTAAACCAATCAATACGGTATTTAAAAAATCACGGCGTCGAGAACAATGCTGTTCTTGACGCCCAATTGATTTTATCCCATATTTTAAATGTAGATAGATTGTATTTAACGCTACACAGAGATAAAAGGTTAGAAGAAGATACTATAAACCAATATAACAAGCTTTTGAAGCTAAGAGCAGAAGGAATGCCGTTACAATATATTACAGAAACTCAAGAATTTATGTCTTTGCCTTTTAAAGTTACCCCTGATGTATTGATACCTCGTGGAGATACGGAAATTCTGGTAGAGTACATCGTAGATCAGTGCAAAGACATTGAAGATAAAAAGCATGTTTATATCATGGATATCGGCGCAGGGTCCGGGTGTATTACTGTGAGCCTGGCCTACTACATCAAAAACAGCCGTCTTTGGGCTGTAGATGTGTCTTCAAAAGCGCTGAAAATATCCCGGTATAATGCCCGGTTAAATGGTGTGGACAATAAGATATCTTTTATACAGCATGATATTTTAGAAGGATTTCCAGAGGATAAGATAGAAGGACTTCTCGATATAGTTGTTTCTAATCCGCCTTATATCCCTAGCAAAGTAATAGACAGTTTGCAGAAAGAAGTGAAAGACTATGAGCCGCATCTTGCCCTGGATGGGGGAGAAGATGGTTTAAAATTCTATCGCAAAATCATAGCTGAGGCATATAAATATCTTAAGCCTGAAGGATTGCTGGCTTTTGAAGTAGGTCATGATCAAAGCAGCAGTGTAGCAAAAATAATGGAGCAGAATGGGAGTTATAATAGTATTGAAATAATAAGGGACCTGGCTGGAATTAACAGGGTGGTAACAGCGAAAAGAATTTAGAAAAGCACATCAAAAAAACAAAAGCGCAATTTTGCTTTTGTTTTTCTAGTCTTTCCATAATGTAAATAATCCTGCTTTTTGCAAATTTCTAATGATCAGTATAGTGATAGGTCCTAAAATCATTCCCAGTATTCCGAAAATCTGAAGACCTACATACATGGACATTAATGTTACCAGTGGATATAAGCCTATTTGGCCTCCTACTATTTTAGGTTCCAATAGCTGTCTGACCAGTAATACAATACCGTACAATATCACCAGAGAAAGCGCCATAGGATATTTGCCGGTGGCTAATGAGAAAATAGCCCAGGGAATCAGAACTGTTCCGGTACCAAGAATAGGCAGCGCGTCAATAAAGCTAATTACCAGTGCAAGCAATATTGCATAATCCACACCGATAATTAGAAAACCAATTGAAACTTCTACAAAAGTGATGCTCATAAGAATAAGTTGAGCTTTTACATAGCCCAATAAGGCAAATAGCAGATCATTTTTGATGCTGACAATTCTTGAAATCCACTCAGCAGGTAATTGTTTTACTACAAACCTGGAAATTTTTTCTTTATCGCTGCTTATAAAATAAGCAGAAATAAAAAGTACGATAATAAATATCAAAATAGATGGCAGCGATGTGGCAAAATTAATTGCAAAGCTTGTTGTAGCTTTCGTTGCAGGTTCCAGCAACCTGCTTAAATTATTTTTCATAGTCTCAAATACTTGATCTACAAACAAAGAGATTTCAGGAGGCAAATTTACATATATGCTTACTCCTTTATTGAATAAATTGCTAACCTGCTCCGTTATTAGGTTAAAAAACGTGGGCAGCTGCTCAGCCAGCCGCTTAATTTCATATATAATCCTGTAAATAATGAAAGTAATCAGGGAACCTATCATTAATAACACAGAAAGTATGGTGATTGCACTGGCTATTCTGCGCGGAATTTTAATTTTTTTCTCCAAAAATGTAACCACCGGGTCGGATATATGTGCGATGGCATAGGCGATAATAAATGGAAGAAACCATTTAAATGCCGTGGTTAAAATAAAATACCCCAATAAAATTCCAAGGACAATAGTAATAATGATTAAGATAAAATTGATGTATGTTCTAGGCAGTATGTTCATATGCTTATCTCCTAAAATTGTAATAACTTATTGATTTAATTATAAAGTATATACTTATTATATAGTATATACTTTATGGGTGCAAACATTTTTATTTTTCTCCGTTTAAAAAGTAATCCATCAATTTATAACCTTCTGCAAAATAAACTCCTGTTTTTTGTGCGGTTAATTCATCATAGGAAAGCAAAGGATTTTCCTCTTTCCCATTGTTTTGGTAAATCACGAATGGGACAGGTTCAGAGGTATGTGTTCTAAGATTCAAAGGAGTAGGATGATCAGGTAGTACCATTATTTTATAATCTTCCCCCATCCGGTCCAGTTCTTCTTTTATGAACCTAACTACTTGCTGGTCGATAATTTCAATAGACCTGACTTTATTATCAATTTCATACCGATGGCCGCATTCATCAGGCGCTTCAATATGCACATATACAAAATCCTGCCCTTTTTTTAACTCTTCAACAGCAGCTTGAGCTTTTCCAATAAAATTTGTATGAATATTTCCTGTAGCGCCTTCAACCTCTACCGATCTTAATCCGGCGCATATTCCAATACCTTTGATAAGGTCAACAGCTGAGATCACAGAACCTTTTAAACCATATTTCTCATAGAAGCTGGTTAAAGCGGGTTTTTTGCCTTCACCCCAAATCCAGATGGAATTAGCAGGGCGTAAACCTTTTTCTATACGTCTTAGATTAACAGGATGATTCTTGAGGAATTCGCTGCTTGCTTCCATCATTCGTAAAATGATATTTTTATTAGGCCCTTTAGGAAGGTAGTCAGCTATTTTTTTCTCCAAAATGTCATGGGGAGGAGTAAAATCAAATTCATAAGGGCCATTATGCCATACCATCAAATGACGGTAGCTTACACCCGGATAAAATTCAATATTATCTGTCCTTAGATGCCTGTTTACTTCCAGGATGATTTCTCTGGCTTCAGCAGTGGATATTTCATCAGCACTATAATCAATCATAGTTTTTTCTGAATAAGGCTCATCATTGGAAAGAGTAACCAGGTTGCATCTAAAGGTAATATCAGAATTGGTTAATTCTATTCCCATACTAGCTGCTTCAAGGGGTGAGCGACCGGTATAATATTCATAAGGGTTGTATCCCATTACAGAAAGGTTTGCCGCGTCGCTTCCGGGAGGGATTCCATCCGGGACAGTTTTTACAAGCCCTATCTCTCCATGTCTGGTTAGATAGTCAATCGTCGGAATATTAGCAAATTGAAGAGGGGTTTTATCACCCAACTGTACGACAGGGTTGTCAGCCATGCCATCTCCTAAAATTACAACATATTTCATAATAAATTCTCCCTACTATGATATAATTTGTTTTTGATATAAGGACATACGTACTACATACAAACACAATAAGTTCTCTTGTATTATAGCAGAAGATATTAAATTGGGGAAGAGGGAATTCACATTTAGATAAAGATAAAGAAGTTCACAGCTAACGGTTCATAGCTCACAGGAACTAAGGCAAAACCTAAATCTGTGAACCGTAAACTGTGAACCGTGAACTGTGAACCGTGAACTTAATACATGTGTTACGCTATTTCTACCTCTTCAGCGGCTGGTTTATTGATAATTTCATACTTTCTTCCAAGATGCTCCAGTACTTCCAGCACTCTATCCAGGTGTTGTTTAGTATGATTACACATAAGACTCATACGTATCCTGGAAAGTTTTCGGGATACTGCAGGGTACTGTACAGCATTTACATATATCCCTGCCTCATGCATTTCCCTGCACATTTCGCGAACTTTTACATCATGGCCTACAATGACCGGAAAGATTGCGGTTTCGCTATTGCCGATATTGAATCCTAACTCAATAAGGCTTTTCTTAAAGTAATTAATGTTCTTCCAAAGGTTTTCCTTTAGCTGAGGTTCATCCTCAATTACATTCATTGCTTCAATTAAAGAAGCAGCAGTTTGTGGAGTTTGGGCCGTAGAGAACATATATGGACGGGAATAATAATGGAGATATTCAACAATCTCTTTGCTGCTGGCTATAAATCCTCCTACTACACCCAGGGCTTTACTGAAGGTTCCTGCAACAATATCTACTTTACCTTCAATATTAAAATGCTCAGGAGTACCCCGGCCGTTTTTGCCAATTACACCAGTAGCGTGGGCTTCATCTACCATGACATAGGCCCCATGGCTATGGGCAAGCTCAACAATGGTGTCCAGCTTGGAGATATCTCCATCCATCGAATATACTCCATCCACAATTACCAGTTTTGTTCTAAATTTATCTTTACATTTTCGTAATACTTTTTCTAAAGAATCCATATTGTTATGCCTGAAATATTCGACATGTGTACCTTTACATCCATCTATAATGCTGGCATGTACCAGCATGTCCAGTATCGCTACGTCATTTTCACGCAACAATGCTGCAATAGAACCACAGTTGGAGCCAAAACCGCTAGTGTAAACAATTGCTGCTTCACAGCCTTTAAACGCTGCTACCCGCTTTTCCAGTTCAATATGGATATCGAGTGTTCCACCTAACAAAGGTACGCTGCCAGCACCAGTACCGTATTTTTCAAGCGCCGCTCTGCCGGCTTTTATTGTTCTTGGATGGCGGGTGAGGTTAAGATAATCGTTAGATGCCATATATATCATTTCCTTCTCAATACCAGAGTAAGGGTCCAATATTTTCATGGTTGGTCCGGAGCCGTTGAGTGATACCCTGCGGTACTGGTTGTGATGTTTCTTATGAATATCCTGATGATATTCATAAAAATATCTGGCCCTATCTACCATATCCATATCAGATATATCATAAAAATCTGCAAGACTGTATTTGGTAGAATCCATTTTAGTAAATCACCTCATATATATTATTGATTATAATATTATTTCCAAAAATGTAAAAGTTATTACATAATTATAAATTGAATAGCTAGCAGATAGATAAAAATTGTATAATTTTGGGGTACATTTAATTTGGTTGATGAATATTATGGAAAGAACGTTGCGGAAAGGATTAGAGCCTGTTAACGCAGCGGAAGAAAAGCCGCATTCCTTTAAAAATATACACCCTAATTTTGATTAAGGGTGTATTTTTATAAAATACAGAGATATAATAAGAAATAGTGCTTTATTTTACTCAAAAACCTAATAATCAACGTTGAAGGGGAATAATTATTGTGTTAATATGTTCTACATATTAAAAACAATTGTGCGTGAGCGAAGGACAAATATGAGAATAGATAAACAACCTGTATATTTTTTGGTAGATTCTTCAGTGCTGCCAGAGGTTTTTGCAAAAGTAATTGAGGCTAAAAGGCTTCTGCAGACCGGGAAGGTAAAAACAATTAATGATGCAGTACAATTAGTAGGAATAAGCCGCAGCGCCTATTACAAGTACAAGGATTGTGTATTTCCTTTTTATGAAATATCTCAAGGTAAGATTATTACCTTATTTTTCATACTGGAGGATGTACCAGGCATTTTATCAAATATCTTAAATGTTATAGCCAGGGCCAGGGCAAATATTCTAACAATTAACCAGAACATTCCTATAAATGGAGTGGCTAATATTACTATTTCTATTCAGACAGGTAATATGGAAGGGAACATTGAAGAACTCGTTTCACAGATGGAAGTAATTGAGGGTGTCAGAAAAATTGATATATTGGCGAGAGAATAAGGGGGATTTTCTATATGGTTAAAATTGCTGTAATGGGTTTTGGAATCGTGGGTTCAGGGGTTGTTGAGGTAATTCGAAAGAATTCAGAAAGTATAAGCCGGAAAGCAGGTAAGAAGATAGATGTCAAGTATATACTGGATATTCGGGACTTTCCTGATAGTCCGGAAAAGCATTTGTTGACTAAAAATGTAGAAGACATTTTAAATGATGATGAAGTGAGTATTGTGGTAGAAGTAATGGGGGGAATTGAACCGGCGTATACCTATACTAAAAGAGCCTTATTGTCCGGAAAACATGTTGTTACTTCAAATAAAGAACTGGTTGCGACTCACGGAGCAGAACTTCTTCACATTGCCAAAGAAAAAAACATAAATTACTTGTTTGAAGCAAGTGTAGGCGGGGGAATACCTATTATAAGGCCTTTAAACCAGTGCCTTGCAGCCAATCAAATATCTGAAATTGTAGGAATTTTAAACGGAACAACAAATTACATTTTAACACAGATGATAAAAGAAGGCCGTAGTTTTGAGGATGCATTGCAAGATGCCCAGGAAAAAGGTTATGCAGAGCGGAATCCTGCAGCTGATGTAGAAGGACATGATGCTTGTAGAAAAATAGCAATTCTTTCATCCCTTACTTTCGGGTATCATGTAGATTCTACAAGAATCTATACTGAAGGGATCACGAAAATAAGTATAGAAGATGTAAAGTATGCAGAACAAATGGGCAGTGTAATAAAATTACTGGCAGTTAGTAAAAAAATTGGAGAAAAAATCTTTGCCCGGGTAAGCCCGGTAATTATTCCAAAAACCCATCCTTTAGCGGGAGTGGAAGATGTGTTTAATGGGATACTTGTCAAAGGGGATGCAATTGGTGATGTTATGTTCTACGGCAGGGGAGCAGGGAAGCTTCCTACAGCCAGTGCAGTAGTAGCAGACATCATTGATATTGTAAAGAATATTGACAGAAACAATAGGTTTATATGGTCTAAGAGCACCAATGATATTCTGATAGATATTGGAGAAACCACTAGCAGTTATTTTGTCAGGGTAAAAACTGACGATAAGCCTGCTGTTATAAATACAGTAAGCAAGGCTTTTGGAAATTGTAATTTTATTTCAATAGACAATCCGAAAACTCAAGATGAAGTGGCTTTTGTAACACCGGAAAGGAAAGAAAAAGAATTACAGGCGGCATTGAATAATATTAATAATGTTCCTTTTGTAAATGCTGTATGCAGTGTAATTCGGGTAGAAAAAGAATAGGCCGGAGGATTTTGATGATTTCTGTAAAAGTTCCTGCTACCAGTGCAAATATAGGTCCAGGCTTTGATTGCATGGGAGTGGCCTTGCAAATATACAATACTATTGATGTAGAGGAAATTCCCTCGGGTTTAGAAATAAATATTCTTGATGCTACGGGAGATTTTTTACCTAAAAATGAAAAAAACCTTGTATATCAATCTATGCTTGCGGTCTTTGATAAAACCGGGTATTATCCTAAAGGTTTAAAAATCAACCTTAAGAATAATATTCCTGTTACCCGAGGCCTGGGAAGCAGTTCCGCTTGTGTTGCAGGTGGTCTTTTTGCTGCAAATGCATTAACAGGTAATAAGCTGACCAAAGAAGAAATCATACTTATGGCAGCACAGATAGAGGGGCATCCCGATAATTCTACTCCTGCAATTCTGGGAGGGATGGTAGTAGCGGTACTGGATAAAAGTGATATTCGTTACGTAAGGATTGAATTACCTGATCATCTAAAATTTGCAGTCTTTGTACCTAATTTCCCACTGCCTACAAAAAAAGCAAGAGATATTCTTCCCGGATATATTCCGCATAAGGATGGAGTATATAATACAGGGAGGGCGGCTCTAATGGCTGCATCGCTTATAACCGGAAACTATGACAATATTACTTTTGCTATAGAGGATAGATTACACCAGCCATACAGGGAAGGCCTTATTCCGGGTATGAAAGAGATCTTCCAGCTCAGCAGGCAATATGGTGCAAAAGGGGTATTCTTAAGCGGCGCCGGGCCTACGCTTATTGCAATATTAGACCAGGATTATGAACATTTTAGAAGCAAAATGGGTATGCATTTACAGCAGCATATGCAAGATTGGACAGTGGATATTGTGAGCCCTGATAATGAGGGGATAAAGATAGAGATAGAGGTATAGATAAAGATATGCGACATGGGGACGGTTCGTTTGTCGCATGAAAGACACATGCGACAGACGAACCGTCCCCATGTCGAAGCCCTGAGCAATCAAGCATATTTTCATCATTATTTGTGCCGGGTGCGCCCGGCGTGGCAGTTAATACGAAATAAGGAGAACTGAGGATAGGGGGTTTTTGGGCTTGAGTTTAATTGTTCAGAAATTTGGTGGAAGCTCTGTTGCTAATGCTGAAAGGATTTTTAATGTTGCAAATAGAGTTATTGACACCTACAAAGAAGGCCATTCCGTAGTAGTTGTAGTTTCAGCACAGGGTGATACTACCGATGAACTGCTGGAAAAAGCAAAGGAAATAAACGAAAATCCATCAAAACGAGAAATGGATGTATTGTTATCTACAGGAGAACAAATATCGATAGCTCTTTTGGCAATGGCAATTGAAAAGCTGGGCTATCCCGTAATTTCACTTACAGGATGGCAGATTGGGATGTTAACCAATAGTAATCATTCAAATGCCAGAATTAAGACCGTTGATACTGAGAGAATCACCAGGGAATTAGATAAAAAGAATATTGTCATTGTTGCTGGCTTCCAGGGTATCAATAAATATGATGATATAACCACTCTGGGCAGAGGTGGATCCGATACGACTGCAGTTGCCTTGGCGGCTGCACTAAAAGCTGATTTGTGTGAAATATATACTGATGTTGACGGGGTGTACACGGCAGATCCGAGAATTGTAAAAAACGCAAAAAAACTCGATGATATTTCTTATGATGAAATGCTTGAACTAGCAAGCCTTGGAGCAAATGTTCTTCATAATAGATCGGTAGAATTGGCCAAAAAATACAACGTGAACCTTGAAGTAAAATCTAGTTTCAAAAGAGTTCCAGGTACAATTGTTAAGGAGGTCGGTAATGTGGAAAAGATGCTTGTCAGAGGGGTAGCTCGAGATAACGATGTTGCAAGGATAGCTGTTATAGGTATTGAAGATAAGCCGGGAAAGGCATTTCAAATATTTTCATTACTAGCCAAGAAGAATATAAACGTGGATATCATTCTTCAATCTATAGGAAGAGAAAATACAAAAGATATCAGTTTTACAGTTTCCAAAAGCCATCTGCAGGCAGCTTTGGATGTAATTAATGAAAATCTCGGTATTATTGGAGCGAAAGAAGTAAAATATTCCGATAAAGTTTCAAAGGTATCTATTGTAGGAGCGGGAATGGTAAATAATCCTGGGGTAGCATCCCGTATGTTTGAAGCGTTGTATGATGCCGGCATCAACATCCATATGATTTCTACATCCGAGATTAAAGTTTCGGTACTTATTGATGAAAAAGATGCAGAAAAAGCAGTAGTTGCAATACATGACAAGTTTGAATTAAGTCTATAAAATTACTTTTTCGGTAATACACGAAGCCTTTATGCATTTTGTATGATAGTGTAATAAAGGCTTTTTTTTGTTTATATTAAAATACTATAATTAGCATATAATAAATTCAGCTGTGGTATAAACAAATTTAAAGGAGTGCAACAGAGATATGGACGAAAAATTCTGGTATAACAGGGATATTAAAGATATTGTCGCTGAACTGGACAGTGATATTCATCAGGGACTTAATGATACAAAGGTAGAGGAAAGACTGGAAAAATTCGGTTACAATGAGATACAGGAGAAAAAGAGAAAAACCCTGGCAGAAATGTTCTTTGAGCAATTTAAGGACTTTATGGTAATCATTTTGCTAATAGCAGCAGTTATTTCCTTTATATCTCATGAAAGAGCTGATGCAATCATTATTTTAGCTATTGTTGTTTTAAATGCCATTTTAGGAGTTGTTCAGGAGAGCAGAGCTGAAAAATCTCTTGAAGCATTAAAGAAGCTTTCCGCACCTAATGCAAAGGTACGCAGAAATGCAAGGGTAGCAGTGGTTCCGGCAAAGGAGCTGGTACCGGGTGATATCATATACCTCGAAGCCGGAGACTTTGTTCCTGCTGATGCGCGGCTCATCGAAGCGGCAAATTTAAAGATAGAAGAGTCTGCATTAACAGGAGAATCTGTGCCTGTAGAAAAAAATGCAGAGAAAATAAATGAGAAAAATATTCCTCTAGGTGACCGGAAGAACATGGTTGCTTCCGGCAGTGTTGTAACCTATGGAAGAGGAAGTGCCATCGTTGTAGCTACGGGGATGGATACCGAAGTTGGTAAGATTGCAGGGATGATCCTTGCCGGAGAAGAAGCGGCAACGCCTCTGCAGCAGAAGCTGGCACGTCTGGGGAAAGTACTGGGAATTATTGCCCTAGCAATATGTGCAGTCATCTTTGGTTTGGGCGTAGTACAGGGTAGGGATATTTTTGATATGTTTTTAACTGCTGTCAGCTTAGCTGTTGCGGCGATTCCGGAGGGATTACCGGCAATTGTTACAATTGTGCTGGCCGTAGGTGTGCAGCGGATGGTTAAAAAACATGCGATTATTAGAAAGCTTCCTGCCGTTGAAACGCTGGGGAGTGCTTCGGTAATATGCTCTGATAAGACAGGAACGCTGACCCAGAATAAAATGACGGTGGTAGAACTGGCTGCAGCTTATAAAACATGGGATTTAAACAGTGAGATAAATGCAGAGGATAAAGCCGTTGTATCTATTATTTTGGAGATGGCAGCCCTGTGTAACGATTCAAAATTAGAAAGAGTAGATGATGAATGGGACGCTGTAGGTGACCCAACTGAAACTGCTCTTGTTATCGCTGCTGCCAAACAGGGTAAAAATAAACATCAACTGGAAGAAGCAATGCCGCGTGTAAAAGAAGTACCTTTTGATTCAGACAGAAAACTTATGACGACTATACATAAAATTGAAGAAGGATACAGGGTTATTACCAAAGGAGCACCGGATGTGCTGCTTGACCGCTGTACCAGTGTATGGATTAGCGAGGATATTGTCAATAAGGATGAGCAGCAGATTAGAAGTATTGAAAAGGCTAATAGCAGTATGGCTGACAAAGCTCTAAGAGTTTTGGGGGTTGCCTTCAAAGATATCAAGACTCTTCCTGGTGAAATAAACACTGATACGGTTGAAAACAATCTTACTTTTGTCGGGCTTATAGGAATGATAGACCCACCCAGGGAAGAAGCCACAGAAGCAGTGCACTTGTGTAAAAAAGCCGGTATAAAACCGGTGATGATAACCGGGGACCATAAAGCAACTGCAGTAGCCATTGCTAAAAAGCTTGGAATATTGCAAAATGATTCGGAAGCAATAACAGGTGCGGAATTGGATGAGCTGGACCAGGAATTTCTTAATCAACACGTAGATAGATATTCCGTTTATGCCAGGGTATCACCGGAACACAAAGTGAAAATTGTAAAGGCATGGCAGAGCAAGGGACAAATCGTTGCCATGACCGGTGATGGTGTAAATGATGCTCCTGCTTTAAAAAGTGCCAATATCGGATGTGCCATGGGTATTACTGGGACAGATGTGGCAAAAGGTGCTGCACACATGGTATTGACGGACGATAACTTTGCAACTATCGTAGAAGCTGTTAGAGAAGGTAGAGGAATATTTGAAAATATTCAAAAATCCATACAGTTTTTGCTTTCCTGTAATATCGGGGAGATCATTACATTATTCATTGCAATGTTATTGAACTGGGATTCGCCTCTTCTACCCATACATATACTATGGGTGAACCTGGTGACGGATAGTCTTCCTGCACTGGCTTTAGGAATAGAACCTGTAGAAAAAGATATTATGAACAGGCCTCCGAGAGACCCTGATAAGGGGATTTTTGCTAACGGGCTGGCAACTATAATCGGGTTGCAGGGTATTATGATTGGCGGTCTGACTCTGGCAGCGTTTGCAATTGGGCAGCGGGTGCTCTCCGCAGGGGCAGGTGCTGAAGAAAGCCTCGTTATAGGTAGGACAATGGCTTTTGCCACGCTTGCTATTTCACAGTTGGTTCATGCATTTAATGTGCGTTCCCATAATTCCTTGTTTAAAGTTGGATTGTTTACCAACAGGTTTATGGTAGGTGCATTTGTACTATCCTTCCTTTTACAGCTATCGGTAATTACAGTTCCGGTTTTAAGTAGCATTTTTAAAGTAACCATGCTAAATGGCAGCCAATGGCTCGTTGTAATCGGGTTGTCTGTTGCACCGTTAATATTTGTCGAGGCTGGAAAAGCCATTAGGAAAAATGAATAAACTATCTAAATAACACTAAATATATTACATACAATGTGACGGATAAGCAACATCATGTATGGAATGTTGCAGCCGGAAAATCACTATGAATGGTGATTTTAGGCTTATCCTGGCACGGATGCCGGTATAAGCCGACGGCAAAACATGGAATACATGATGCTATTTATCCCAATGTAACGTATTAAGTGTAATTTACATATCATTTGGAAAATAAGAGAGGACGATACTTATGAAAAGACCACCATACAGAAAAGAAGCAAAAAAGACTGATGCAATAAAAAAAGATACGGATAAAAAAAGAAAAGCACTTGAAAGAGATTTAGAAAGAGATTTAAAAGGTACAGAAGAATTTGGGCAAGATAGGCTTGAAGGTAGAAATCCCGTTATGGAAGCTTTAAAGGCAGGACGGGAGATCGATAAAATACTGGTACAAAAAGGTGAAAGGGAAGGGTCTATCGTAAGAATTATCGCCTTAGCCAAAGAAAAAAGGATAGTAGTGCAGGAGGTGGAAAGGCAAAAGCTTGATATTCTTTCTTCTACGGGAGTGCATCAGGGAATAATTGCCTTTGTTGCCATGCATCAATATGTAGAAGTTGAGGATATATTGGCAAAGGCTGCTGAAAAAGGTGAGCATCCGTTTATTATATTGGTTGATGAGATTACTGACCCTCATAATCTTGGCTCAATATTACGAACAGCTGATGCAGTTGGGGCCCACGGAGTTATTATTCCCAAAAGACGGTCGGTAGGATTGACGGCAGTAGTTGCAAAGGCTTCAGCCGGAGCAATAGAATATGTTCCGGTAGCGAGAGTATCCAATCTATCTCAAACGATTGATAAGCTCAAGGAACAGGGAATCTGGGTTGTAGGTGCGGATATGGATGGGGAACAAACCCTTTATGAAGCAGACCTCAAAGGACCTATAGGTCTTGTGATCGGCAGTGAAGGAGAAGGCATGGGGCGCCTTGTAAAAGAAAAATGTGATTTTCTTGTGAGGATTCCCATGAAGGGAGAAATCTCATCCCTTAACGCCTCAGTGGCAGGAGCTGTTTTGATGTATGAGGTGTTTAGACAGAGGGAACACTAATTTTTGGTATTATTTTCTTAATCAATATATTCACCAACTAAAAAATATACCTTTATAGAAATAAACTATTGAGTTATGTTAAAACCTGTGGTATAATCTTGCTGAATTAAAAAGCTAAGAGGGAGTAGCTATGGCAGTGCATGATGCTGCCATGATCAGGATCAACATAATGGCGAAAGCCTGGTCCTGTCACTTTAAATTAAAGGAGCGAGACTTTTAGCTTAATGGAGTTATGCGTTTTGTATAATTTCATTAAGCCAAAAGTTTCGCTTTTTATTTGCATCACATTAATACATACAAATGTCGTTTGTATACAAATACTATTTAAGAAATACGAAGGAGGAAACCAATGGTTCAAGAACTGATTAAGGCTTTTTTCTTTATCTTTATGGCAGAAATGGGAGATAAGACTCAAATTCTGGCAATGGCTTTCGCGACCAAATACAAAGTGCAAAAAGTATTGCTGGGGGTTTTGATTGGGTCTTTTCTAAACCATGGGGTGGCAGTACTACTGGGAGTATATATGTCCAGTATTATTCCTATCAATGCCGTACGTTTTATTGCCGCATGTGCTTTTATTCTTTTTGGGTTATGGACATTAAAAGCTGAAGATGATGAGGGGGAAGAATCAGCACAAGAAAAGTTCGGCCCTGTAGTCACTGTTGCATTGGCATTTTTTATTGGTGAACTGGGAGATAAAACACAGCTGGCTGCCATTACCTTATCTACTACTGCTCAATATCCTCTATTTATACTAGGGGGTACTGTATTGGGGATGGTTGTTACCAGCAGTGTAGGTATTTTTGTGGGTAGCAAACTTGGAAAAAGGATTCCTGAACTGACGATGAAGTTGATTTCTGGCGGGATTTTTATATTCTTTGGAATTCTCGGACTGTTCGAGACGACTCCAAAGCAGTATGTTACCTCTTTTAACATAACAGTATTTTTTATAATTTTAGCAGCTATAATATTTATTCTTTTAAGACCTTCCATATATGCGATGAGGTGTGGAGAAATATCTGCTTTCAAAAGAACCGCATCTGAGTTATATGAACATATGCGAAAAATGAGTGAGACGGTAGAGGATATATGCCTGGGAGAACATCAATGTGGAAAGTGTTTGGGCAAAAATTGTATGATTGGTTTGTTAAAAAATGCAATGAAAGTAGTAAATGAGAAGGGGATATATGTGTTTCCGGAAGATTGGAATGCCATCACCAATACTGTGGAAAAAAAATATGATCTTGATAAGGTCATAGAAGGGCTTGCAATGTCAGTGATTATTTCTGATAAGTTTAATAAAGCAGAAGATGAAAATTTTATAGCGAATAAAGCAAGAGAAACTTTTGAATTGATATGTTTTAAACAAAAACTTCCTTTTAACGGCGATATTAAAGAGTATTTTTCTTTATTGACTAAAAAAGATAAACAGTTGGGGGAAAAAGTTATAAATAAATTTAACCAATTTTGTGAGATGGGATTTTGCTGATTATTGGTTTTAGATAAATAGTGAAGGGGACATAAATTTGTCCTCTTTTTATATGGCAATATTTATTGTATAATATGAAAATAATGGGGAGTGAACAGTGGGGAGTGGGGAGTAAAATCGAAACCACAAAAAAAGTCCATTTTAGCAGGAAGAAGGGATGCGACTTGGGGACGGTTCGTCTGTCGAATGCGCTTTTCATGCGACTGAGGAACCGTCCCCATGTCGACATGGTCCCCATGTCGAAGCCCTGAGCAATCAAGCATATTTTCATCATTATTTGTGCCGGGTGCGCCCGGCGTGGCAGTTAATATGAAAAGTGATAACAAACTATGAACTGTTTGAGGTGCAATAAATGGAGTATTTAATTATAGACGGCTACAATATAATAAACGCATGGCCGGAACTATCAAGTATTGCAAAGGAAAGCTTGGAAAATGCAAGATGGAAGCTTTTAGAGACCATGGCAAACTACCAGGGCTATAAGAAGAATAAAGTAGTAGTAGTATTTGATGCACACCTGGTAAAAGGAAATACCGAGAAAAAAGAAGCATATGCCGGAGTTGATGTAATATATACAAAAGAAAATGAAACTGCTGACAACTATATTGAAAAGCTTGTACATCAGATTGGCAAGAGTGAACAGGTACGGGTGGCAACTTCCGATTTTTTAGAACAAACTATAGTATTAAGCAAAGGAGCTACACGATTATCAGCCAAAGAGTTGAGAGAAGAAATACAATTGGTTAATAAAAGCATAGGAGAAAAATATTTACAGCCAACAATAAAAGATCATACAATTGGTTCGAGGCTGGGAGGGGATACCTTAAAAGCATTGGAAAAACTGAGAAGGCAGAAGTTTTAGCTTGACAGTATAGGAAGGTTACACTATAATAAAATATGTATCACCGTGTAAGACAGGCTGGTGGACAACTTTACTTTTTATTGGGGGGCGTTATCGTGAAGTCAAATGCTAAGCTTAATTCTATGAATTGCTTTAGCAATATGTTAGACGAAGAAATAGTTGAAGATGCCAGAAAAGGTAATGATAAAGCCCTTGAATACATAATTGATAAATATAAGAACTTTGTTCGTGCAAAGGCAAGAACATATTTTCTTATAGGTGCAGACAGAGAAGACATTGTTCAGGAGGGAATGATTGGACTTTATAAAGCAATTCGTGATTTTCGGGAGGACAAGCTTTCTTCATTTCGCGCATTTGCGGAGCTATGCATAACTCGGCAAATTATCACTGCCATTAAAACAGCTACTCGTCAGAAGCATATTCCCTTAAATTCTTATGTATCTTTGAATAGACCTATTTTTGATGAGGAGTCGGACAGGACCTTGTTAGATATTCTATGTGAAGAAAAGATATATGATCCTGAGGAGATGATTATAAACAGGGAAGAATTTACTGGAATAGAGTCAAAAATGGGGGAAATCCTGAGTGGTTTGGAATGGGAGGTTCTTTCCTCCTACTTGCAGGGGAAATCTTATCAGGAAATCGCGGAGGATCTGGACAGACATGTAAAATCTATAGACAATGCTCTTCAAAGAGTAAAAAGAAAATTAGAAAAATATCTTGAAGAAATGAAGCAAAAGGTATAAAATATATTAATAATTAAATATGTGCGGGCATAGCTCAATGGCAGAGTTCCAGCTTCCCAAGCTGGCTGTGCGGGTTCGATTCCCGTTGCCCGCTCCATTATTTGCCCATGTAGCTTACAGGGAAGAGCGCTGTTTGCTGTTTTAAAAGGTATGACAGGGGAGTCGGTTCAAATCCGGCCTGGGCGATTAGATATCTATTCAAAGTGAGGGGATTTTCAATGTTTACGGACAAAACTTTAGTGTGTAAAGATTGTGGGCAAGAATTCGTGTTCACAGCAGGCGAGCAGGAATTTTATGCAGAGAAAGGGTTCCAGAATGAACCGGCTCGTTGTAAAGATTGCAGATTGACAAGAAAGAATAATATTAAGCAGTCAAAAGAAATGCATATTGCAATATGTGCAGAGTGTGGACAGGAAGCAAAGGTTCCTTTCAAGCCAAGAAATGATAGACCAATTTATTGCAGTGTATGTTTTGCAAACCACAGATAATCCCCGGACTTTGAGGATTTGAAGTGAATAATCGCGGGAAGTGGGTTGTGGGTAGTGAAATCAGTATGTATACTCACTCGACATATATCTCGTAAGATCAATGCACTTTAGGTAGACTAACCTGAGGTGCATTTTTTATTGCCTAGGAAAGTATATAATTAGAATGTAGAAGAAATGAGACTTGGGGACATTCCGTGAGGTACGAGCGGTGTGTCCCCATGTATCATTTCTGAACAGGTCAGTACAAATAGATGGTGTTTTAGATTGAGACTGAGATTAAGATTAATATTACATAACTTTGTGGGGGTAACCTCTTACCTATAGGTTGTCCACACCACAAAAAACGCTGAAAACAAGTTATGCACAGTTTTATCCACATTATCCACAGAAATTAAATCCACAAAACAAGTGTTTTGTGGATTTAATTTAATTGATTGTGGATAACATTGTGAATATGTGGGTTTAATTTTTATGCAATCAACGGCATATTAGCATATTATTGCCAATAGTAGCACAAAATTTTAAATCTACTTTTAAAGCTGGGTTTAAGAATATTACTTGTGGATAATATTTTATTTTTTATATAATTTACCATAATAGATATTCCAAGTTTGTATAATTATTTAATACAAGGTTATTGAAATTTAAATAAATATAATATATAATCCCATATTTGACACTTGACGAATACAAAAAGCCTGATAAGGCTTGATATTAAAGGGTTTCAGGCTTTTGATTAAATAAAAAATTTGCGTAGTTTTTTAAAATTCTTGCTAATGCTGCATTTGCTGTCATTTAACAAATCGGCAGATATGATTTGAAAATTAAGATTAAAATAATAAAATCACTAGAAAATACGCACTTTTAGAAAATCAAATTTGACACAAAAATGTGCTATTTTCAAGGCTTTGAGCACTGTTTGAAAAGTTGCAACTGTCAAAGACCCGATATTCCAAGTTTGTATAATTATTTAATACAAGGTTATTGAAATTTAAATAAATATAATATATAATAGCACAAGGATAAGTTCAAATAAATTCAACATAATATTTGGGGAGTGGGGAAGTTAAAAATGAGAAAGAGCTTTTTTAGCAGAATAGCAATCGTGTTGCTAATGCTTTTTATTACTGTAGCCTTTGCAGGTTGTGGAAAAATTAATACCATGTCAAGAATAAAGAAAAACAAGGTAGTTATTATGGGTACAAATGCGGAGTTTCCGCCTTTTGAATTCAGAAACGACAAAGGCGAAGTAGATGGCTTTGATGCTGCAATGGCAAAAGAAATTGCAAAGGAATTGGGAGTTGAATTGAAGATTGAAGATATGGCTTTTGATTCATTATTAAATGCATTAAAATCGGGAAAAATTGATTTTGTTGCTGCAGGTATGACTGTAAAGCCGGATAGATTGGAAAATGCTGATTTTTCGACTCCATATTATAAAGCAACTCAGCTTATTATCGTAAAAAAGGATAACAATACGATAAAAGGGAAAGATGATTTAAAGGGCAAAAAAATTGGTGTACAGGAAGGTACCACAGGTGATTTTGAAGCATCAGAAATTGAAGGGGCTCAAATAAGCCGATTCAAAAAAGGTATTGATGCGGTTATGGATTTAAAAAATGGGAAAGTTGATGCTGTAGTTATTGATTCAAATCCTGCAAAAGTTTTTGTAAGTAAAAACGATGATTTAAAAGTACTTGATGAGCAGCTTACTGATGAAGATTATGCAATTGCTGTTAGAAAAGGGGATAAAGAATTTCTTGATGTGATTAATAAGGTAATTAAGAATATGAAAGATAGTGGTAAGTACGATGAATTGGTAAAGAAATATATTGAAGAATAATTTGTTTATAATTTGCGAGGTGACGGCTAGTAGTTGGCAGATGTACCATACCAATTGCTAGCCTTATTTTATGTAAGGGTGAGGGCGAGATGTATAGTTATTTGAATAATTTACTAATGATGGATGGGTTTAAAGAGGCTTTTATATTGAATTTTGTTAAAGAAAATAGATATATGTTCATAGTAAAAGGCCTTTTTGTAACCATTGAAGTAACATTTTTTGCAATTATTTTAGGTATTATCATTGGGTTTATATTAGCACTTGCAAAATTATCAAATTTTAAAATTGGCAAGATAAAAATTTTAAGTGTACTCGCATCGACATATATTGATGTTATTAGAGGTACACCGGCAGTTGTTCAATTATTAATTATATATTATATTATTTTTGGCAGCATCGATATTCCTAAGGTAACTGTTGCTGTTATTGCATTTGGGATTAACAGCGGTGCTTATGTAGCTGAAATTGTCAGGGCAGGGATTTTAGCGGTTGACAAAGGCCAAATGGAAGCAGGAAGGTCTTTAGGATTTTCTTATGGCGCTACAATGAGGTATATTATTATGCCGCAAGCTATAAAAAATATATTGCCTGCATTGGTCAATGAGTTCATTGTATTATTAAAAGAAACGGCTATTGTAGGATATATAGCATTAGAAGATTTAACAAAAGGCGGAGACATTATACGAAGCAGGACCTTTGACCCATATATGCCGCTTTTAACGGTGGCAGTTATCTATTTGATACTTACGACAGTACTTTCAAAGCTGCTGGGTAAATTGGAAAGGAGGATGAGACAGGGTGATAGTCATTAAAGATCTGCATAAATACTTTGGTAAGCTTGAGGTATTAAGAGGAATTGATGAATATATACGCAAGGGAGAAGTAGTAGTAGTTATAGGGCCAAGTGGATCAGGAAAAAGTACGTTTTTAAGATGTCTCAATCTTCTGGAGCAGCCTACAAGAGGTGAAATATTGATTGAAGGAGTATCCATTACTGATAAGCACAATGATATTAATAAGCTTAGACAAAAAGTAGGGATGGTATTTCAGCAGTTTAATTTGTTTCCTCATTTGACTGTAATGGATAATATTACCCTTGCTCCTGTCAAGCTCAAAAAGATGGCAAAAGAGCAAGCAGAAGAGATAGCAAGCAACCTGCTTAAACGGGTGGGCTTGGCTGAAAAAGCAAATGCATACCCCAACCAGTTGTCCGGAGGACAAAAACAGCGTGCTGCAATTGCCAGGGCACTGGCCATGTCTCCAGACATCATGCTTTTTGATGAACCTACTTCCGCATTAGACCCTGAAATGGTAGGTGAAGTCCTGGAGGTTATGAAGCAGCTTGCCAGAGATGGCATGACCATGGTGGTCGTAACCCATGAAATGGGATTTGCCCGTGAAGTTGGAACCCGTGTCCTATTCATGGACGAAGGCGTTATCGTAGAACAGGCAGAACCGAAAGAGTTGTTTAGTAATCCGAAGAATGAAAGAACGAAGGCATTTTTGAGTAAAGTATTATAAAGATATTTATTGTACTAAACGAATAAATAAACTATAATACAGATAGGATAGCTTATATACAGGAGGGTGACAAATGAATATTTATAAACTTAAAGAGTTATCTAAAGAAAAAAAGAACTTTATATTAAGAAGAGCAGAAATTGATATTACAGAACATATGAAGCTTGCACTGGAAGTATCGGAGAGGATTAGAAAAGAAGGCGATTCTGCAGTTTTGGAATATACAGAGAAGTTTGACAGGGTAAAACTGACTAGGGATACTATCAAAGTGAAACCGGAGGAAATTGAACAAGGGTATCAAAGACTTGATGGAAAGATCCGGGAGACAATAGCCTATGCAGCAAAAAATATCAGGGATTTCCATGAAAAGCAGCTCCCCGAAGAAATGTGGTTTACCAACGTAGACAAAGGGCTCATGGTGGGAGAGAAAGTAACGCCCATTGTAGATGTATGCCTTTATGTGCCAAGGGGGAAGGGCAGCTTTCCATCAGTATTGTTAATGCTGGGTATTCCGGCAGTTGTAGCAAAAGTACCGAGAATTGTAGTTGTAACCCCTCCAAATGAAGAAGGAAACGTAGATGATACTATACTTGCAGCCGCGAAAATTATTGGAATCTCAGAAATATATAAGGTGGGAGGCATTCAGGCAGTAGCTTCGGTAGCTTTTGGAACAGAGACTATTCCTAAATGTCACAAGATTATTGGTCCTGGTAATGCTTATGCAACTGCAGCTAAAAGAGTATTAAGCAGTTATATTGACACCGGTTTGCCTGCGGGGCCCAGCGAGTCCATTATACTTGCCGATGAACATGCCGACCCCGAAAAAGTTGCCCTGGACTGGATGATAGAAGCTGAGCACGGTCCCGACTCTGCTGCATTGCTGGTAACCCATAGTGAGGCACTTGTAGAGCGAGTAATTCCAATCGTTGAAAGACAACTGGAAAAGATATCACCTAAGAGAAAGGAGTTTATTACTACAAACTTTTCTACCTATGGTGGTGTAATTATTACAGAATCTTTAAAGGAGTCTATAGATTTTGTAAATGAATATGCACCGGAGCATATGGAAATCATGACTCAAAATCCTTTTGATGTGTTACCTGAAATTAAAAATGCAGGAGAAATTTTATTAGGGGAATATACACCTATTACATTGTGCAATTTCTTGCTTGGCCCTAATGCAATATTGCCTACAGGCGGATTTGCTAAAACTTATTCCAGTGTATCGGTTTTTGATTTCTTGAAGCGTTCTTCCATAGGCTATGCATCTAAAGAAGGTTTTGAAAGAGTAAGGGATATGGCATATACCTTTGCTACTGCTGAAGGGTTTGATACCCATGCATTAGCAGTAAAAGAGAGAAAATAGTAGTATGAAAATAGTGGGGAGTGGATAGTGGAGAGTAAAAACTGCCTGCCGATTCGGATGGGTATCATCATATATGGAATGTTGCAGCCGGAAAATCACCATATTCTCATTCCTATGTTGCTTGTGTAGGGGTTAATATAAAAGGGGAGTGCTTAAATGAGCATAAAAAATAAGATAATTACTGTAAAAAGAAAAACAACAGAATCGGAAATAACTGTAATATTGGACTTTAATGAAGTTAAAAAGGACTACCGAAAGAGGATTAAGACACCGCTGCCTTTTTTAAACCATATGATTGAACATATCGCCTGGAGGGCGGAAGTAAATATCGAGGTGGATGTAAAGCTGGATGAGTTTAATCTAAATCATCTTGTCTGTGAAGACGTAGCTATCACTTTTGGAAAAGCTATAGCTGAATATATAAAAGACAATAGGGTAAATGGTGTAGTAGGGTTTGGGGATGGAATAGGCATTATTGACGAAGCAATGGCCCAATGTGCAATAAGCTTTGAAAACAGGGCTTACTTCCGGATAGGCTATAATGGACTTGAGATACCTAAAGAAACTGAAGGGATGCTCAGTGAAGATCTGGAGACTTTTTTAGAAGGTTTCGTGCAGGGAGCCATGTGTACCCTGCATATAGATTTGCTTAAAGGACATAACGGCCACCATATCTGGGAGGCAATATACCGTTCCTTTGGTGTAGCACTCAACAGGGCACTTGCCATTAGTGAGAAAAGAAAAGGCATGACTTCGGGAGTAGCAGGAAAAATAGAATTTGAAGTGGAGAAAAAAGATTAAATCACGTCTGTCATTTATTGATCAGGGTATATATTTTTTAGTTGATGAATATTATGGAAAGAGCGTTGCGGAAAGGCTTAGAGCCTGTTAACAATATTCTTCAACTAAATTAAATGTACCTTTATTGACCAGGGAGGATTGCAGGTGCCACAAAATAAAAAACCAGCTCCCTTTCTACAAGGGATAGACCGTATTATATTTGATATGGACGGCGTAATAACCAGTGAACAAAATTACTGGAATGCTGCCGCCTTGACAGTATACGAAATGCTTAACAGTTGCAAATATTTTGGAAGCCGGAGTATTAAAACTGATTTATCTTCATTAGAGATAAAAGAAATAAGGGATACTATATTTATAAACGATAAACTGATAGTCTTGCTCAAAGACAGAGGAGTAAATTCTAATTGGGATTTGGCATATGTGGTATTATGTATATCGTTCATTATAAATAAAGTTTGGAGCTCGGAGTTCGGAGTTGGGAGAAAAAAATTTCTAAATTTATCAGAAAGTACCACCCACTATTGTGATGTTTATCAATATATATCACGATTGGATATACAGGGATACGAGATATACACTTTTATTGAACAAAAACTATCTGAAATCACGGGACAAGACAAAGAATACTTTAAACGTAATGGGGAATTGTGGAATAAGTGTCAGCAGGTCTTCCAGGAATGGTATTTGGGAGATACGGCTTATCTTAAAACCTATGGACATGCGCCGCAGCAGCCAGGGAAACCGGGACTTATGTACTCTGAGCAGCCTATTATTCCATTAAGCGAGTTAAGAGAAATTATTGAGGTTCTATATTTTGCGGGAATAAAATTAGGAATAGGAACCGGAAGGCCGTTTGTCGAGATAGATCAACCTCTTATTTCATGGGACATAAAGCAGTACTTTCACTCTGATTCCTATATTACATATACTGAAGTGATAAAAGCAGAACAGGCACTTGACTGCCGGTATAAGAAGACAAATCTGGCGAAACCGCACCCCTATGTCTTTCTTAAAGCAATATACGGAAAAGAGTATTCTGATATGGCGTTGCTGCAGGGTGATTATGATAAGAATTTAATTGATCGTACCCTCATCGTTGGAGATGCAGGTTCAGATATTATGGCTGCAAAGGCGATAAATTGCAAATTTGCGGCTGTACTCACTGGAGCGGCAGGCCATAAAGCAAGAGGCTATTTTGAAAAAATGGGTGCCCACTACATTTTAAATAGTATAAGAGAATTGATTATTTAGTAAGTGTATTTATTTTTCTTAAGAAAAAGCTTGCGCAAAAAATGTGAAAATATTCTTAAGGCGTACATTTTTTAGTTGATAAATATTATGGAAAGAGGTTCCGGAAAGGCTTAGAACCTGTTGAATAATATTTTTCAACTAAATTAAATACACTCATATCCTTATAATTTTCGTGTAGAGGGATGTATTGGGGGATTAACATGGAAATTCACATTCAAACACCATTGACAAAAGATAAATTAAAAGACCTGAAGGCCGGAGATAGCGTATTAATATCGGGAACAATTTATACAGGAAGGGATGCCGCTCATAAGCGAATGATAGAGGCACTTGAGAAGGGTGAAGCATTACCTTTTGATATTGAAAATCAAATTATTTATTATGTAGGACCATGTCCTGCGAAGCCGGGACAGGTAATTGGCTCATGCGGACCTACAACAAGCGGCAGAATGGACGCATATGCACCCCTTTTAATCGAAAAAGGATTAACCGGAATGATAGGAAAAGGACTAAGAAGCAAACAGGTCATTGATGCTATGACACAGTATGGGGCGGTATATTTCGGTGCTATTGGTGGAGCCGGGGCACTTATCGCAAAAACCGTAAAAAGTGAAGAGATTGTTGCATATGAAGATTTGGGCACCGAAGCAATTAGAAAATTGACAGTTGAAAAATTTCCTGCAGTAGTAATAATAGATTCTAAAGGTAACAACCTTTATGAAACCGGAAGAAAACAATATGAAAGCATTGCATTTTATAATTCTAATAGTATATAATATATATAGGTAGGAAAAAATAAATTAATATAATTGACTGCTAAGTCAATATACCTAAAAAATAATAAGGAATTAGTTCAAAGTTAGTAGTTGCCGATCCGGAATGTTTTGGATTTAGATATTTAAAAAATTCCGGACTCCGAGCTCCAAACTCCGAGCTATTCTAAAAATAAAGGAGGGCGTGTGATGCCAAAAGTAACTTTAGATACAATTATTTCCGATGTACTAAGGATGGATAGGGGTACAGCACCGATTTTTATGAAGGCTGGAATGCATTGTCTGGGATGTCCTTCATCATCCGGTGAAAGTATCGCTGATGCATGTGCGATTCATGGTATAGATGCAGAAAAGTTAGTACAAGAATTGAATGAATACCTGGAAAGCAAAGAAAGCAAATAACAATAAAATAAATAAGACATCCTTTGTGATGTCTTATTTATTTTATTGTTATTAAACATGCATTTAAATAGATTTTATGTAAAAGCACGTAAGAGGGGCTTCGACATGGGGACGGTTGGTCTGTCGAATGCGCTTTTCATGCGACTGAGGAACCGTCCCCATGTCGATTTTAACTGTGAACTGTGAACCATATAGATATGTTAGACATGTAATGGTTGATATATTACGATGGGGGGCGAAAAGAGTGAAAGGGCTAAAGTTAATAAAGACCTATATCGTAGGAAAATTGCATCCTCAAAGCTATCTTTCTCCAGAATTAATTACTCTGCTAACGGTTCATGCGATATTTTTATTGGCTGTAGGATTATCCAATACATTTATTAATATATTTTTATGGAGAGTACAGAAAAGTCTGAGCATAGTAGTACTATTTAATGCTATCCACTTTTCGTCGGTTGCAGCAACAGCTATAATAGGAGGTTGGCTTGCAAAGAGGACATCCCTCACATTTAACCTTCGGCTGGGAATTGTATGTTACGGTATTCTTTATGTTATTCTTTTGATAGTACAGGATAAGGCGGCACACTATATATGGATATTAGGCATATTGCTAGGGATGAGCGGAGGTTTTTATTACATTAGCTATAATGTACTGGGTTATGATTTTTCGAGTGATGATAACCGGGACTATGTAATGGGCATCCAGGGGCTGGTTTTTTCATTGGCTACCATGGTTGCACCTTTTGTTGCCGGGGCAATTATTGAGTCTTTAAAGGGATTAAAAGGTTATATTTTAATTTTTTCAGTTTCGTTGACACTATTTGTAATTGCTGTTGTATTAAGTACAAGAATTCCAATGAAAACGGTAAATAAGCAATACTATATAAAATCCATTTTACTTATGCCTTTTAAAAAAATAAATTGGAGATATGCCATGGCAGGAGAAGCTATTCGAGGATTCCGGGAAGGGGTAATGATGTTTTTAAGCAATATTCTTTTATACGCTCTTGTCAGCAGTGAATTGCTTATTGGGTATTATACTTTGATATGTTCAACGATACAACTGTTTTCATTTTATTTTATCAGCAGGAAAATGCGTCCCTGCAACCGTAAACAATATTTATTTATTGGTACAATCGTCGTTATGGCAGTAAGTTCCATCTTTATATTCAGGTTAAGTGCGGTTACTATATTTGCATATGGTATTATTACATCTTTTTTTATAACATTTATTAATAACCCTTCTGCAGCTTTGATTTATTGGGTTATACATAAGACTCCAAACAGTAAAAAAAGAAGAATAGAAGGTATTGTAGCAAGGGAAGTATATCTTAACATCGGAAGAGTAACAGGTGTGTTGCTGCTTCTTGCCATGCCAGAGGATATAAAAGTAATAGCCTATGTTATTTTGGGTTTGGGAGTTTCTCAGATTATTATGTGGTATTTATTCAATAAAGTAAAAACAGAATAAGGGGTATATTTTATAGTCGAATATTTTTCTGTAATATCAAAAAAATATTCGGATTTTTATTGCTTTTATATCAATAATCTGGTATTATAATAAAGGCAAAGTAAATAACATGTGAGATTTATTTAGACAGCGGCATTTGCCCCTGTCTATGTTAATGTTTGGATGTGTTGTGAAGAGGAGGACTGTTTGCATGAAGAAGAAATATGATGTAGCAATCGTTGGAGCAGGTCCGGCAGGTATTTTTACAGCTTTAGAGCTGACAAAAAAAAATGACAAATTAAGTATCTTAATCATAGATAAAGGAAGGCAGATAGATAAAAGAGCATGTCCTGCCAGAAAGACGGGGATCTGTGTAAATTGTGATCCTTGTTCCATTGTAAATGGCTGGTCGGGGGCGGGGGCCTATAGTGATGGAAAATTGTCACTGGGCACTGAAGTCGGTGGAAATGTAAAAGATTATATAGGAGAAGAAAAAACAGCTGAATTAATTAAATATGCGGATCAAATATACCTTGAATTTGGTGCCCAGAAAATAGTATACGGTCAGAATGACAAACGTGTAGATGAGATTATGTATGAAGCATCAAAGCATAATATACAGTTAATTCCCTGTCCGGTAAGGCATCTTGGTACTGAAAAAGCTTTTGATGTACTGGGAGGAATGTATAAGCGCCTTACTAACCATACTAAAACTGAATTCAGAGAGTTAACTACTGTTTTGGAAATCATTTGTGAACAGGATAAGGCAGTGGGATTGATGCTGCAGACTAAAGGCAAAGAACCGGAAAGGGTTATGGCTGATTATATAGTAATTGCACCGGGAAGAGAAGGTGCACAGTGGCTTACCCAACAAGCACGTAATTTAGGAATTAAAACCAAGAATAATGCGGTAGATATCGGTGTCAGAGTAGAAGTTCCTAATTCTATCATGGACCATTTGACGAAAGACCTGTATGAAGCTAAATTCGTATACTATTCTGATACCTTTGAGAATAAAGTACGAACCTTCTGTATGAATCCCGGAGGTGTTGTATCCGAAGAACACTATGATGGACATATTGCTGTAGTGAATGGGCACAGTTATGCCGATGAAAAGCTCAAGACCAAAAACACGAATTTTGCAATGCTGGTATCTACAACTTTTACAGAGCCCTTTGACGAGCCAATCAAATACGGCAAATATATAGCCCACCTTGCAAATATGCTTACCGGCGGCGGGATCATGGTTCAGAGGCTTGGCGATTTATTAAAAGGAAGAAGAACTGATTACAGCAGATTAGGAAAATCTACCACGATACCTACTTTGAAAAGTGCAGTACCTGGGGATTTGAGTTTTGCATTGCCTCACAGGCATTTGATGTCTATCATCGAGGCTTTGAGAGCAATGGATAAGGTTGCGCCAGGACTTTACTCTAAAAATACACTGCTTTATGGGTGTGAAATAAAATTTTACAGCAGCCAGATTCATGTGAACAATAATTTTGAAACACCAATTAGAAACTTATATACTATTGGCGATGGAGCCGGTATTACAAGAGGCTTGATGCAGGCATCAGTAACCGGGATTGTAGTAGCGAGAGACATCATAAAGAAATTGAGGGTATAAACAAGATTCATTGTCTTTTGCAAATAATATTTATGATGTTTTCAATAAACTTAACGTTAATATTTTAATGGTATAAAAACATTATTATATTCAATTTCACCAGGTTTATATGGCAAAAAATATTTAAGCTGTTATTTTATGAGGGCAATTGTCAATTGTACATTGTCAATTGTCAATTTAAAATGGGGAGGAAGGCAGTATGGCAACAAAGGTAGTAATAGGCGCCCAATGGGGTGATGAAGGTAAAGGAAAGATTATTGATATTTTGGCACAGCAGGCGGAAGTAGTAGTAAGATCTCAGGGTGGCAACAATGCGGGGCATACCGTGGAGGCAAATGGGCAGCAGTATAAGCTTCACCTTACACCTTCAGGAATTTTAAATCCAAATACTTTATGTATCATAGGAAATGGAGTTGTGGTAGACCCGGGAATATTGCTAGGTGAACTGGATATGCTCCAGGCAAGAGGGGTTTCCACTGATAACCTTAAAATAGATGCCAGGGCACATATTATTTTTCCTTATCATAGGGAATTAGATGGCCTTTCCGAGATAGCAAGAGGAAAAAGTGATATTGGCACCACTAAAAAAGGAATAGGCCCTGCATATATGGATAAGGCTGAACGTTCGGGTATCAGAATGTGTGACCTTATGAACAGGGAATTGTTCATTGAAAAGGTAAAAGCAAATGTTGAATTGAAGAACAAAATTATCGAGAAGGTTTATGGCGGAACAGGCCTGAACGCCGATGACATTATCGAAGAATACCTGGGGTATGCAAAAAAGTTAAGAAAATATGTCACAGATACTACTGTACTCCTGTACGAGGCAATAAAAGCAGGAAAGAATGTACTTTTTGAAGGAGCTCAGGGAACGTTGCTTGACCTGGATTTGGGAACTTATCCGTACGTTACATCTTCTCATCCTATTTCCGGTGGGGTATGTGTAGGTACCGGCATCGGGCCGACCATGATAGATGAATGCATAGGTGTTGTAAAGGCATACACTACCCGGGTAGGTAAAGGACCATTCCCAACAGAACTCTTTGATGAAATAGGGGATCAGATTAGAGAAAAAGGTCATGAATATGGAACAACTACAGGAAGGCCAAGAAGATGCGGCTGGTTTGACGCTGTAATTGTAAAATATGCAGTAAGAACAAGCGGATTAACTTCTATTGTAGTAAATAAAATTGATACTTTGGGAGATATAAAAAAAATTAAAATCTGTGTAGGATACAGAAAAGGTAATGAGATTATCAAGGAATTTCCACCAAGTCTGGAGGAGCTTGAACTTTGTGAACCTATCTATGAGGAAATGGACGGCTGGGAAGGAGATATAGGGCATATAAGAAGATATGAAGATCTTCCTGAAAATGCAAAGAAATATATTGAAAGAATCGAAAAGCTTTGTGATGTGAGAGTTGGGATGATCGGTGTAGGCCCTGGCAGAGATCAGAATATTATAAAAGATTAAGGATAAAATTACTTGAAAAATATCGAAATTTTTATTGACATAAGTAAGAATGTATAGTATTATATATACCTGTGAGGCGCGGGACGACCGAGTCTCTCAATATTCTTGGGCCATTAGCTCAGCAGGCAGAGCACTTGACTTTTAATCAAGGTGTCCGGCGTTCGAATCGCCGATGGCTCACCAAAACCTTCTACGTATTAGCGTAGAGGGTTTTTATTTTTGGGGGCAAACACAGCAAACAGGGGACAAACAGGGGGACAGGGCAAACAGGGGGACAGGTACATTGTTTGCTTAATAAAAGTATGAAAATTGGCGTATCTTTCAATACTTTTCCGGTAAACTTGCTTAGAGCTAAGCTTTGTTTCTTTCATTATCAGCTATTTTTCTTTCCTTTTTGCTGCGAATCTTTCCTACGATCAATATGAGCAGTGGAAGAAAGAATCCAGAGACGATGGCAAAGGGTGGAAAAGTTTTCTCATTCCATACAATAAAATAGGGGATATTGGGATAGATTCTCAGGGAAAGGGCCACCATGAGCATCCCAAATGGGAGTGTAAGGGGCCGGTAGTCCCGTAAATTCAGGGTTTGGGCAATCCCTAAAACCGTCGCATAAAGATAGAGAACTGCTTTAAAAAATATGGTAATCAGCCATAGGCCTGCGATTACGGCTTCAACCCGATCTATAATCTTTCCTATGCTGATTTTTTTGGCCAGTACATAAGTAGGATACATATTCCTTGCTGTAAAATCGCTTCCGAGAATGAGGATGGAAAAAATCGCAGTAATTGCCATTATAATTCCAGCGACAAGCACCCCCGTGAAAAAAGCTTTTTTCCCTTCCTTTGGCTTGTTTAGACTGGCAGGAAAGATCATCAGCAAGACAACCGACGGCAGGGAAAAAAAACTTATAAAGGATAACGCTCCCCGCAGTACAGGTTTTATCCCGTTTTCAAATACGGGTTGTATGTTTTCGGCTTTTAGGTTCGGCGTGCTAAAAAGGATGAGAAAAAGGAAGAAAACAATTACCCAGGGAAATAAGATCTCTGCCGACCGTGCAACTGTTTCCAATCCAAGACGGACGCCAAAGATTATTACAGCTGTGAAAAGTATGTTAATATACAGCATCGGGGTTTCCGGCATCATCTGTGTTGTGATGAAATTTCCTACAATCCATACCAGCGATACAGCGCCATTAAAGGAGAAGAAAATAAATAAAAGGGAAACAACCGTCCCCAGCCACTTTCCCAACGCTGCCTCAATGGCTTTCACAAAGCTCATATTGGGATAGAGATCTCCTATCACATTATATAGTCCTATCAGGGCTAGGCTGATTCCTACTCCTGCAATCACTGATATCCAGGCATCCTGTTTCACTTCTGAAGCTAAACCTGCGAGAGTAATCAATATAGCCGTACCAATAGCATTCAAAGTAACCAATATACTAAACTGCCTGTTGCTTATTTTCCAGTTGCTTGACATTTTTCTGCACCACCTTTTTTTATTGTAGAATGCCAAAGATCCAATCTCCCAAGGGTTTGTAAACCACCGTGATCATATCCTGCGGATTAGGCAGTTGTATTCCCAAAGCCATTAGAATGCTTATAGTTGCCCCAAAGATAAGCAAGATAGAAAATACACATAATTCTTTTTTTAGCTTCCTTTCCAACAGATAAGGGGCTTCCAGAAGGATAATCCCTGCAGTTACGATAAGAATCCCTAAAACAGCCTTCAAATCCATCTACTCCTTTGTTTTTCCCTGGAAGGCTTCCGTAATAGTACCCAGGCCTTTGATTTTTGCGATAACCTTTATATGGACCGGCAGGTCCACAAATTCTTCACTCCAGTTATGCTTTAATTCTTTCCATGCTTCAGGGTCCGCCTTGTGAATCTCTTCCCCGAATCCGAAAATATCGCTCTTTAAATCCTTCTGGGCCTTTTTTACAGCCGCTGTCATGAATCCTTTAATTTCCTTTTCCAAAGTTTGTTCTATTTTGGCAATGGTTTCGGTCTTGGTTAAATCGATATTACATTCTACATCTCCTACATTACCTTCAATCTTGTAATCGATATCGATCCATGGCTTTCTGCCTTCCACCTTGCCCGTTACCTTTACTTTTGTTCTTAGTATTTCTATGGCTACATTCCCGCCTCCTTCACAGGGGATGGTTACCACGCTGCTCTTTACATTTCCCATGATAGAATTATATCCTCTGCTTTCGGTTTCATTCAGCCACCCTACCAATTTATCCTTCTTAAAAGCTGCAAGATGTCCGATTTGTATAACAGCAGGCACATCCACCTTTTCAATATTTCCGATATCCATCCCTATCTCAGGGTCACCTTTTAAGATAACCCCTGTCAGGACCGGATTTCTCCCTTCAGTAATGATATCACTTATCAATTCATCTAAGGCGACAGCATGGGTGGGCGCCCAGGCTTTCTCAGATACTTCCAGGGCAGAGTGTATGTTATTCGCCGGAATTTCTTCCAGGGGAGTTAGGATATTTAACACTTAACCCTGCTGCCACAATATCGGGTCTTTCTGTGTTAATCATAGTAGGAAAAGGGGTGAAGGTTTCATCTTGAATGAGTTCCTCGATGTAGCCACTTTCCAATATTCCATCAATATCAATATTATCAAGGCGCTTGTGAACCTCTTCAACAATCTTATCATTGGCAACTTCCTTGATATACACCACTGCTACATCGGTTTTTGTCCTTCTGCCAATGGGTTTTGTCTCTATCCAGAGGTTTGGGTCCTTTATCCTTCGACGGATAAGAGCCGTATTGATCCGTAATGTCTCTGTAAATCCGTCCTTCGGTCCCCTTACAACCGTCTGGGAGCTTGGTTCCTGAACACCACGTTCTTCCCATCCCCTGGAATTGACTACAAGCCCTTTCCCATACCCATCCATTAAGATCACTGTATTACCGGACAATAAATGGGTAAAGAAATTGTCAAAATCTGAGATCTCCTTCATTTCACCTACGGGAAGAACCAAATCCTTTAATATTTCAAAGGAATTTTTCTTTAAAAGTACACTGGAATCAATATCAATTTTTCTTAAATCCAGCATCAAGGCTTCTAAAATAAAGTCTTGAACAAGTTTTTTATCGGCCAAACCATCGGTATACATTACCCCTAGATGGAATTTACCACCTTCACCGGCGTGAAATTCCCGGATGACAATGTCAGAGCTTTCTCCCAAAGTTTCCTTTACTATCTTAATATTTTCCTGAAGACACTCTTTTAGAAGTCCTTTATGATTTTTATTCGCTTTTTGTATATTTTGTTTAGTTGTATTACTTATTTCATTTATGCGAAAAAGATTTTTTATAAATCTCATGTCAAAAACTCCTACTTTCTATTATACTATCATCCTTTTCCGAGAAAGCCGCATTTGTATTATAGCCATATCAAAAATAAATTATAAAAGAAGCAATAATTTTTTAATATCATGTATACAGGTATAACTGCATAGCAGAATTTAAGTATATTTTTTCAATCTATTGAAATAACAATAAAAGGATATCATAATAAAAGTAGGTACTAGGCATTGTATTGAGTGTAGACATAAGGTGGTGTTAATGATGAGCCAAAAAACACTGGTGATGGGTGTAATCGGTGCCGATGTTCATGCGATAGGGAATAAAATATTGGAGTATGCTTTCAAACAGGCAGGCTTTAAAGTAGTCAACCTGGGTGTGATGGTATCTCAGGAGGAGTACATTAAAGCAGCGATAGAAACTGCTGCTGATGCTATTTTAGTTTCTTCTTTATATGGGCATGGAGAGATGGACTGCCGTGGTTTGAGAGAAAAATGTGATGAAGCCGGTTTGGAAAATATACCGCTCTATGTAGGGGGTAACCTTGTAGTAGGTAAAACTCCTTTTGAAGAAGTAGAGAAAAAATTTAAAGAAATGGGTTTTCAACGGGTATATCCCCCGGGCACTCCTCCGGAAGTGACCATAGCTGACTTAAAAAAGGACCTGGGAGTTGACGGATAAATGCAGGCAGTTCTGCTAATAGATTTTGGAAGTACTTATACAAAAGTTACTGCAGTAGATTTGAATAGTGAATCTATCCTGGGTACAGCAAAGGCTTTCACAACTGTTACCACAGATATCAATGAAGGCCTCAAAAATGCAGTTGAGGTTTTACATTCTCAAATTGGAGGAACAGACTATACTGCTAAATTTGCTTGCAGTAGCGCTGCCGGAGGGTTAAAAATGGTTGCAGTGGGGTTGGTTCCCGACCTGACTGCTGAGGCAGCTAAGAGGGCAGCATTGAGTGCGGGCGCCAGGGTGATGAAGGTCTACTCTTATGAACTAAGTACTAAGGAGGCTGAAGAAATACATAAGCTAAAGCCGGATATTCTCCTTTTGACAGGAGGAACTGATGGGGGTAACAAAAATGTTATTTTGCATAATGCTAAAATGCTTTCGCAGATTGAGGGTAATTTTCCGGTAGTAGTGGCAGGAAATAAATCTGTAGCAGAACAGGTAGGAGATCTGTTAAAGCAATCGGATAAAGAGGTTAGAATATGTGAGAACGTTATGCCTGAATTCAACGTGTTAAATATTGAGCCTGCCAGGGCAGCTATCAGGGAAATATTCCTCCGGAGAATCATACAGGCCAAAGGTCTTACAAAAGTGCAGAGCTTGATTGACGGCATCTTAATGCCTACTCCCTCGGCAGTTCTAAATGCTGCTCACCGCCTGGCTGCTGGTTGCGGCAATGAAAAAGGAATAGGTGAATTAATGGTGATAGACGTAGGAGGCGCCACAACCGATGTGCATTCTATTGCCGGTGGAGAACCGGCACGCGCGGGGGTGATTGTGAAGGGATTACCTGAACCTTTTGCGAAAAGAACTGTGGAAGGTGATCTTGGAGTACGGTACAGCGCATCTGCACTAATTGAAGCTGCAGGAATTGAGCTGGTGGGGAAGAGATCCGGATTACCTGCAGAAGAAATTATGAGGTATGTTAATAAAATATCTGAACAACCGGAAATACTGCCTGAACAAGATGAAAAATTAAGCCTTGTTGATTACGGACTGACCTCAGTGGCGGTTAAATTTGCCGTAGAAAGACATGCAGGTAAAATTGAGACCAGCTACACACCTTTCGGTGTTACCTATTTACAAACAGGCAAGGATTTGACGGGGATAAAGAAAATAATCGGGACAGGCGGTCCTGTCATTAATAGTAAAAATCCAACAGGAATATTGAAAGAAGCAATGTTTGAAAGTACTCATCCATCGATTTTAAAACCGCAAAGCGCAGAATTTCTAATAGACAAAAGATATATTTTAGCTGCAATGGGGCTGTTAAGTGAGAATTACCCCGAGGTGGCAATTAGAATAATGAAAAAGGAGTTACAAGTTTTATAATTGGGATTAAGACTTAAGCTGGGCGATACATTTTATATCTAAGTTAGTTTATAGTTCATGGTTCACAGGTCACAGAAAATAAAATCGGTATTAAAATCTGTGAACAGTGAACTGTTAACTGTGAACTATTATGATAGGAGTTGATATTATGGAGCTTAAAAATAAAAAACTAGACGAAAATATCTTTAAACAGATACAGCGGGAAGTACTGCAGCAGTGGCCTACCGGTAAGGATGTAAATTTTGATGATGCGGTAAATTATCATAAAAGTATACCGGCTAAAAAAGTATTTTCAAATCAATTGAAAAAAGCAAAGCAAAAAGGTGATACGCTTATCCAGCCCAGGGCAGGGGTTGCCTTGGTGAATGAGCATATACAATTGCTACATTACCTGGAGCAACAGGGGGAAGCAGACTTGCTTCCTACTACTATTGACAGCTATACCAGACAAAACAGGTACCAGGAAGCTGAAAATGGCATTATAGAAAGTAAAAATGCGGGAAGGTCTTTACTTAATGGTTTTCCTGCAGTAAATCATGGAGTAGAATTGTGCAGGAAAGTAAATGAAGCGGTAAATACCCCTGTGCAGGTCCGCCATGGAACTCCTGATGCACGATTGCTGGCAGAAATTACAATAGCAGGGGGGTTTACTGCATTTGAAGGGGGAGGGATATCCTATAATATACCCTATGCGAAGAATGTTTCTCTGGAAAAGACTATCTATGACTGGCAGTATGTTGACAGACTTATAGGGATATATGAAGAGGCAGGTGTTTGCATTAACCGCGAACCCTTTGGACCGCTGACCGGCACATTGGTACCTCCCTGTATCTCTCACTCTGTAGCTATAATAGAAAGCCTGCTGGCTGCCGAGCAAGGTGTAAAAAATATTACGGTTGGCTACGGCCAATGCGGGAATCTACTTCAAGATGTCGCAGCAATACGTACTCTGGAACTGTTGACTGAGGAATATCTTAAAAAATATGGTTATACTGATATAGTAGTTACTACAGTACTGCATCAGTGGATGGGGGGATTTCCGCAGGATGAAGCCAAAGCTTTTGGAGTTATTTCCTGGGGAGCAGCAGTTGCAGCATTGGCAGGAGCAACAAAAGTAATCGTAAAGACGCCTCACGAAGCAATGGGAGTACCTACGAAAGAAGCGAATGCTGAAGGATTAAAGGCTACTAAACAACTGGTTACCATGCTTGCCGATCAAAGGATGCCCCTAACTCACGAACTGGAAAACGAAATGAATATCATTATTGCAGAAACCCGCAGCATTGTAGATAAGATTTTTGAATTAGGTGAAGGGGACGCAGCAGTAGGTGCTATAAGGTCTTTTGAAGCAGGGGTGATAGATGTACCATTTGCCCCCAGTAAATATAATGCAGGAGAGATACTTCCGGCACGGGATAATTATGGTGCAGTTCGATTGCTGGATTGTGGAAATTTACCCTTCAGTAAAGAAATCATTGATTTTCATAGAGAAAAAATTGAAGAAAGAGCCCGTTATGAAAAAAGGAATGTAAGCTTCCAGATGGTAATTGACGATATATATGCGATAGGGAAGGGGAGACTGGTAGGAAGGCCGAGATAGTAATAAAAAACCGAAGGAATATAAGAACCAACAATGCTATGAATAGTTAGGGGAGGCATAAAGTGAAGATTATTGATGTAGTTTGTTCGAAAGGCAGAACGGGATTTTTCTTTGATGACCAGAGGGCTATTAAGAAAAATGCAGTGCCGGATGGTGCTACTTATAAAGGAGAGCCTGTTACCGAAGGATTTTCTGCAGTAAGGCAGGCGGGAGAATCTATCTCAGTAATGATTATTTTGGAAGATGGACAGGTTGCCCACGGTGATTGTGCAGCTGTGCAGTATTCGGGTGCAGGAGGACGGGATCCGTTATTTCTTGCACAGGACTTTATTCCTGTAATACAAAAGCATATTGTGCCTGTATTAAAAGGTAGAGAACTTCAAAGCTTTAAAGCACTGGCAGAGGAAATTGATGCCTTCATTAATCCTGATACGGGTAAAAGAATTCATACAGCACTGCGCTACGGTATTACACAGGCAATATTGGATGCAGTAGCCAAAAGTAAAAAAATACTTATGGCTGAAGTTATTGCTGAAGAATACGGTACGACAGTCTCTGACCGTGAGATCCCTATTTTTACCCAGTCAGGGGATGAGCGGCATACCAATGTAGATAAAATGATTATAAAAAGGGCAGACGTATTGCCTCACGGTCTCATTAATAACGTAAAGACGAAGTTAGGTGAAAAAGGTGAATTGCTTTTACAATACGTAGAATGGTTAAGAGAAAGGGTGGAAGCTCTTAAACCCGATGAAGGCTATCAGCCTGTATTACATATTGACGTTTATGGTACGATCGGATTGGCTTTTGGCAATGATTATCACAGGATGATAGAATATTTCAGGCAGCTTGAAAAAGCTGCCCACCCCTTGCAATTGAGAATAGAGGGTCCTATAGATATGGAAGAAAGGGAAGGACAGATGTTTGCTCTGAAGGAACTAACACACAGGGTGAATGAAAATAATATCAACATACAGATTGTTGCAGACGAATGGTGCAATACCCTGGAGGATATCAAATATTTTGCCGATAACAGGGCGGGGCACATGATTCAAATTAAAACTCCAGACCTTGGAGGAATCAACAATATCATTGAAGCCGTGCTATATTGCAAAGAGAGGGGGATTGGAGCATATCAAGGTGGAACCTGCAATGAAACCGATCGTTCAGCCCAGATATGCGTACACATTGCCATGGCAACCCAACCGGACCAGATGCTTGCAAAACCGGGGATGGGTGTGGATGAAGGCTTTATGATTGTATATAATGAAATGCAGAGAATATTAGCCCTAAGACGGGCAAGAAATAATTGATAATTGACAATTGAGAATTGATAATTTATGTTTGACGATTGATAAATATCAGAGAACAGTGATGAGTGGACAGAGAAATGACAATTATCAATTCAAAAAGTGGGAGGACTTTAAATGGAAGAATTACGTGTGTTATCACCAACAGCCATACTGGGTTACGGATTTCCAATAAAATCCTTTGAAGAAGGGATGAAGAGACATCCTCATGTGATTGCAGTGGATGCCGGGTCTACTGATCCAGGTCCCTATTACCTGGGAGCAGGTTTGTCTTTTACCGATAGGAATGCAGTAAAAAGAGATTTGGAAATAATGCTTACAGCAGCTATGGAGGAAGGAATTCCGGTAATTATAGGCAGTGCTGGAGGAAGCGGAGGAGAACCTCACTTAAATTGGAATGTAAGTATCATTAAGGAAATCGCATGGGAAAAGGGATTGCAGTTTAAGATGGCAATCATCCATGCAGAAATTGAAAAGGAATTAGCTCTAAGCGAATTGGAAAAAGGAAGAATTACTCCGCTTTATCCGGCGCCTGAATTAACGAGAGAAGAGTTGGAACAAACAGTGAGGATTGTAGGACAGATGGGCATGGAACCATTTATTAAAGCGCTGGAGCAGGAAGTACAGGTAATTGTGGCCGGGAGAGCTTATGACCCTGCAGTTTTTGCAGCTTTGGCAGTTCAGAAAGGTTATGATAGAGGTCTTGCCATACATATGGGAAAAATATTGGAATGTGCAAGTATAGCTGCTACACCAGGCAGCGGCAGTGACTGCATGATAGGATATCTTGGAAAAGATTACTTTAAAGTAGAACCATTAAACCCTGTTAGAAAATGTACTACTTTGTCGGTTGCGGCACATACCCTGTATGAAAAGACAAATCCATACATTCTTCCGGGGCCGGGAGGAGTATTGGATTTAACAGAAACAAAGTTCGAGCAGGAAACGGATAGAGTGGTTAAAGTATCCGGAAGTAAATTTATTCCTTCTGAAAAGTATACTATAAAGCTGGAAGGAGCAAAAAAAATAGGATATCGAACCATATCGATTGCCGGGACACGTGACCCTATCATGATATCTCAAATAGATGAGATCATCAAAGGCGTTCGTGAAAGAGTGGAAGACAATTTTAAAGATGCAGAAATGAAATATTTCCTGGATTTTAAGGTGTATGGAAAAAATGGAGTAATGGGACCACTGGAACCCCAGGAGGAGATAAACGGTCATGAACTGGGCATCATTATTGAAGCTGTAGCAGAAGATCAGGCTACCGCAAATACTATATGCAGTTTTGCCCGGTCCACCATGCTTCATTATGGTTATGAAGGAAGAGTGTCCACTGCAGGTAACCTGGCTTTCCCATATTCGCCGTCGGACTTTAAAGCCGGTGAAGTATACACCTTTAATTTATACCATCTAATGGAAGTTAATGACCCCAATCAATGGTTTCCTATTGATATAGAAATAGCGGGAGGGAGGATTGGCTTTGAAGATTAAATTGATAGATGTAGCACAAGTAATAAGAAGCAAAAATTCCGGACCTTATGAATTGACCTTTGATATTATCTTCAAGGATTGGGAAAGCTTTGACGAATTTTGCAATGCAAAAGTGATTAATAAAGAACTTATCGCAAAATTATATCAGATTCCAGCAGAAAAGGTAATTAATGTGATAGAGTTCAAACCAGCAAAAGCAATCAAGGCAACCATCGAGAGACCTATTGCTTCAGGAGAACTGGGTGAAACGGATGTATATGGGGCGCAGCAGCATGCACCGTTGTTAAATTTAGAGTTTGAGCTATAGAATGGAGTGATCACATGGCAGTATCCCTGGTACACGAAGCCTTAATGTATGCCGTATATTTCGCCCCCAGGGGTAAAAAAAGGCTTTTAAATTTAGGACATCAGCTTGCACAACGGCATTTAAGCCCTTTGGACAAATTGATTGGTTTTATCGGAGATGCAGGAGCAGGGAAGTCACTGCTTATTAAGGGGATGTTTCCCGGTCTTGAGCTTACCAACGATGATGAAGGTGTTAATGTACGTCCATTGCCCCTCTTAAAAAACATTGATAAAGGTTTTTTTTACAGTCACACTTACCACCTGGATGTAAGGTTCGAGTCAGCCTTTATACAGATGTATGAACTGGTGGATGCAGTGAAAAATGCGATTGATCAGGATAAAAGGGTTATCATTGAGCACTTTGACCTTATATATCCCTTTTTGGGATTAAATGCAGAGATCCTTATTGGGATAGGAGAAGAAGTAATTGTAACAAGGCCTAATATATTTGGGCCTCTCCCGCAGGATATTGCAAATGTTGTATTTAAATCTATTAAATACAGGAAAATGGCACATACTGCTGAAGATCTAACCTGCAAGGTGCTGGAACAAGAATTTGGGTTCAAGCATCCTCAGGTTCATAGCGACGTAAAGCACGGATTTGTACTGGAATTCCCCCATAAACCTGATATTGATATCGCTGAAATAGAAAGAAGAGTAAAAGAGTATATAGACAACGAAGTAGACATATGTTACCTGGATGATAATCACATCCGTATAGGAAATGGTGAAGAGTACCACTGTACCGGTCCCAGGATTCATGTGAGAAATGCAGGAGAAATTGAAAATTTCAGGCTGATCAAAGAATATAAATATGACCCAATTTCAAAGGTATATGCGCTTGTTGGTCTGGTAGGAGACGAACGGGCAGCTGATATAAATGATTTGAACAAATTGACCATATAGAAACTTAATATCCCAAGTGTTTTTGTCGTTTAAACAATAAAAGAAGGCCATGGGTATTACCCATGAAAATATGCTTGATTGCTCGGGGCTTCGACATGGGGACGGTTCCTCGGTCGCATGAAAAGCACATTCGACAGACGAACCGTCCCCAAGTCGCATCCCTTCTTCCTGCTAAAACGGACTTTTTTAGTGGTTTCGGTTTTACTCCCCACTGTCCACTCCCCACTATTTTCATATAAATTTTACTGTAAAGTGATAATGTTCCGTTGAATATTATTTTGACAAAATGGTATAATCTATGACAAGAAATAGGATGAACATCTGAAAGGTATGAAGGGGATCGCATGGAAATAAATACTAAGCTTACAAAGCCTATTACAGAAACAAAATATCTTGCTGCTGAAAATTCATGGCGGTATCGACCGATCTTGAGATTCTTCTATCTTCAATATGAGAAAATCAAGTACTGGATGTACAAGGAAGAGGTCTATGAGGAATTAAAAAAGCATGAAATATTTAAAGAATATACCATAGACCAGTGCAAACAGGATCTGGATGTGTTGGTGGAATGGGGAAACCTGATTCCGGTGCAGGATACATCTAAAGCGGCTACAGTGGAAGAGTTTAAAAACAAGCAATTCCGTTATCAGCTTTCGGAATACTCGGTAGAAATCGAAAGAATGACCATTAAGCTTGAAAATTTGTTTGTAGAAGGTGCTTCCCTGGAACCCACATTATTTGAGCGAATTAAAGATGAGATTATGAAATTGAACAGCATGGTGAATGCAGATGTAAAAATAGTGGGAGCTTGGTGGAGGGATTTAAACACCGATTTTAAGAGGTTGAACCAAAACTACCAGGATTATATTAGAAGTTTTCATAGTCTAAAAGCAGAAGAATTAATGAAAACCAGGGAATTTATCGCTTACAAGGATGCTATTATTGAATATCTCAGAGAATTTGTGAAGGAACTTCAAAAAACATCCTATACCATTGAAGAAATGCTTAAAAATTTGCAGGATGATACAGTAAAAAAGGTTTTGTCCAAAGTTTTGGAATACGAAAAATCCATTCCAAGAATCGATATGGAAATACCACAGGATGACCTATATGAAAATATTCAGGGCAGATGGATAAACTTTCGCAACTGGTTTTTAGGGACAGGCACCAGTGAAAGCGAAGTGGTTAAACTGTTTGAGATAACCAATGAAATTATTAGAAAAATTACACGTTTTGCTTCTCAAATTGTAGAAAGCAGGAATAGTGCTGCCAATAGAAAAGAAGAGTATAAAAAATTGTGTGAAATGTTCCTGGCTTGCAAAGATATGGACGAAGCCCATAAACTATCTTCCCTTGCCTTCGGTATATTCAACACACGTCATATTAAGGGAGATATTACCAGGCAGACGGATAGTATTAATAGCGGAGTGTTTGATGAAGAGCCGTTTGTCATTGAAGTAAAACCAAGGGTGAGAAATTACAGGGAAAAAAGCAGCCGTAATCCCATTGTAGATAAAACCGAAAGGAAGCAAAAACTTTTAGAACAGTATATTTGGACAAGAGAAAAAGAGCAAGAGGTTATGGCCAGCTATATTGATCAGTCTCATATAGAGTTCTCAAAGCTTCCCAAAATACAATCACATGTAAGAACCACCCTGCTAAAATGGGTTGGAAAAGCAATTGCTTCGCCTTATCATACAGCAAAAACCGAAGATGGGAGAATTTTTAAGCTTATCTTGCCTAAAAAAGGTGAAAGATGTATATTGCAGTGCGAAGACGGCAATTTAGAGATGCCTGCATATATTATTGAATTCGGTAAAGTAGGTGGGGAAGGGTGAGTTTATGAAAGAATTGGAACAACTCCTTGAACGGTTTTGGATTGTAAAAGAAGAGGATAAAGAATTGTATTATGCAGTAAAAGACGCTTCGCCGAAGTTTAAAAGTTTTCTGGAAGATAAGTTGGGCTATCAGCTTATTATAACGCCTTATCTCATTAAGCTGGAGAAACTTCCGGGAAAGGCGGAACCTTGGATGGGAATTACAGGATTTGATGATCCGATGGAATATGCATTTCTATGTCTTTTATTGATGTTTCTTGAAGATAAAGGTCCGGAAGAGCAATTTGTACTTTCACAGGTAACAGAATTTATTGAAGCTACCTTTCCGGGAGAAGAAAAAGTAGATTGGACCCTTTATAAACATAGAAGACATCTGGTAAAAGTGCTGCGTTTTGCAGCAGAAATAAATTTGATTAAGCTGGATGACGGGGATGAACAAAGCTTTTCAAATACCCTGGAAACTGAAGTACTTTATGAAAACACCGGGTTATCAAGGTATTTTGTGCGGAACTTTACAGGAAATATATTAAACTATACTTCGTGGAGGGATATGGAACAGGGAGAATGGCTGGACGTAGATAGGGATAGGGGAAGAGTCAGAAGGAACCGGGTATACAGGAGGCTTTTCATGTCCCCTGCCGTATACTCCGAAGGTGTGGAAGACCAGGATTATCTGTACATAAAGACTTATAGAAACATACTGCAAAAAGATGTGGAGGATATTTTGGACAGCCAGCTTCATATTCACAAAAATGGAGCGTTTATCGTGCTGGATGAAAGCAAGCATTTTTTTAAGGATGTATTTCCCGATAGTAAGAATATATCTGATATTGTCTTACAGTTAAATAGCATCATTGTAGAGCTGCTATCAAAAGGCGAACTAACAAAAAATGAAAATGACACCATTACGCTGTCAACGGCGAGGTTTGAGAGTTTGATAGAGCTATGCCGTGAACGGTACATCAGTGGTTGGAGCAAGGAATACAGGGAAATGAAATTGTCCAAATTGTGCGAAGAGGTAACAGCCTATATGAAAAGTTTCAACATGCTGGAAGTACAGGACAGTCAAAAAGAGATAACGTTAATGCCTTTGGTGGGAAAGATGATTGGAAAATATCCGGATAATTTTAATGGAGAATAAATAATTCTATAATTGGGAGGGTAAATATATTGAATGACCGATGGCTTATTAATAGAATAGGTTTGATCAACTTTTGGTATTACGATGAAGAAGAATTTCACTTTTGTGATGGCAGGCTGTTGCTCAGGGGAGCGAACGGTTCCGGAAAGTCAGTTACCATGCAAAGTTTTATTCCGTTGTTGCTGGATGGCAATAAGAGCCCGGAACGGCTGGACCCTTTTGGTTCCAGGGCGCGTAAGCTGGAGAATTATTTGTTGGGAGAAGATGACCTGGGAGAAGATGAAAGGACCGGTTATCTGTATATGGAGCTTGTCAAACAGAAAACAGGCATCTATCTGACCATTGGCATGGGGTTGCGTGCCAAAAGGGGTAAAAGTATGGATTTTTGGGGATTTGCCATTACCGATGGAAGAAGAATTGGAAAAAACTTTTTCCTGTATAAGGATGTTGGAGAAAAAGTACCTTTAAGTAAAACAGAACTGAAAAATAGGATTGGTGAGGGTGGAGAATTCCATGAAAGCCAGGCCGATTATATGGGAATGGTCAACAAGCTGTTATTTGGTTTTGAAAACATTGAGGATTATGATGAATTAATCAAGCTGCTGGTGCACTTAAGGACGCCCAAGTTATCCAAGGATTTTAAGCCCACGGTTATCTATGACATCATGAACAACTCTCTCCAGCCTTTATCCGATGAAGATTTACGTCCCATGTCAGAAGCAATCGAAAATATGGATAATATTAAAAGTCAATTGGAAGTTTTAAAGGAAAGTAAAAAAGCAGCCGACCGGTTGAAAAATGAATACGATAAATATAACCGTTTTGTACTTTTGGAAAAGGCTAAAAATCTGCTGGAAGCGAGGCAGCAGTTGGACAAAACAAGACAGGAAGTACAGCAGTTGGAAAAAGCCGGGGAAGAATACCGCCGTGCATATGAGCAGGCCGACAGTAATTTGGAACAGTTAAGGACTACCCAAAAAGTCCTAGAGCATAAAAAGAGAGAGCTTGAGCAGCACGACAGCTTCAGGGCAAAGCAGGAACTGGATAAAAGGGAACAATTGCTGCAACAATTGCAGCAGCAGGAAAAGGAAAAACAAAATAATCTTGAAGGCAAGAAAAAGAGACAGATTCAACTGCAAAATAATTTGAACGGTATTGAAAGTGAGCGGGAACAGCTGCAGCAGGATATCATGCAGCTGCTGGAGGAAATGGATTCCCTTGCCGATGATTTTTATTTCCATGAACATGCTTTTGCACGGGATGAAATGTGTAAGGATTTATCCAGGCAATATAACTTTTCTTATTTGAATAACGAGATTAAACGTTACCGCGAAAAAATTTCAAAAGGAAAAAAGGCATTGGAGGAGGAAAAAAGGCAGACGCAGGAGTATGATAAGGCGCTGCAGGAATTAGACCATGCAAAAAATGAAAGGGACAACGCCGTCAAGGAATTGGACAAAGCCGGGACTTTATTTGAAGAAGCAAAAGAAGAGTTTATAGAACAGGTATATCAATGGAATAGGAGCAATACACAATTGAAACTATCTGAGCCCTCAGTAATTGGTGTAGCCAGGCTGGTGAGGGGATACGGGCAAAATACAGGCTACGACGATATTCTGAGTGAAGTACGCAAAGAATATCATTTCCTTGAAAGTAATGTAAGGGCTGAGAAGATTAAGCTGGAATCGCTAAAAACCGGATATGAAGAAGAATTAAAAAGCAAACAGGTAGAATTGGCAGAGTGGAAAAGTAAGAAAGATCCTGAACCGGCAAGGGAAAGTAAAGTGGTACTAAACAGAGAGAAGATGATACAGCAAGGAATTCCTTTTTTGCCCCTGTACAAAGCCGTGGATTTTCAGCCGGGGCTTTCTGAAGAATTAAAAGGCAGGCTGGAAGAAGCTTTAATGGATATGGGTCTCCTGGACGCCCTTATTGTTCCTAAAAAGTATCAAAAACAGGTGCTGCAAGTGGATGAGGGAATGGCGGACAGGTATATTTTCCCTGAACCGCAGTATTTCAGGCATGAATTATCTTCCCTTTTAAAACCGGAGCAATTGATAGAGGGTGAATTAACCTATGAAGATATTGATAATGTCTTAAAGAGTATTATGCTGGACCAGCAGGAAGCATTAACCTATATTAGTGAAAAAGGTGAGTATGGTATTGGGGTGTTGAAAGGAAAGGTAAGTGCTGCCACTTGTGCCAGATTTATCGGGTCTCAGGCTCGTAAAAGCTACCGGGAGGAAATTATAAGAAAGATTGAGATTGAGATTGAAGAGATTAAAGCCAGAATTTGTGGACAAGAAGAAAAGATTAAAGAACTGGAAAATAAATTGGAAGCGCTGCAAACAGAATTTAAAAGATTTCCGGACAAGAAGGACCTGGAAACAGCTTTTGGATTTGTATATGCAGCAAGGTTAAAACTGGAAAGCACGCAAAAGGAAGTAGAAGCAAAAGAGAGATACGCAGAAAAAAGCTACAGCCTTTTAAAACAAATCCGTGAGCATGTCAGGGAAATAACGTTCAGAATGGAAATTCCCCTGAACGTTGAGGCTTACGAGCAGGCTCAGGAAGATGCCGATGCATATAAAGATATGCTGAGGGATCTGGAAACCAGACATACCAAACTGCTCCAGTTGGTGAGGCAGATACAAACTATCCAGGAACAGGTTGAAGATATTTTACAGGACATTGACAACCTGTTATATGATTTAACTAGGATTGGCAGAGATATCACTGAAAATGTTAAGATAATTGATAATTACAGGGAACTGCTAAAACAGACAAATTACGAAGAAATTAGAAAAGAGATAGAAGAATGTATCGAGGGCCTGAAAACTATTCCCCAGAGAATTGAAAAAGAAATCAATAATGCAGCAATATACAGGGAAAAATACGGGACAACGTCGGAAAGACTAAACAGGCTGAAAGAAGAAGTTTTAATTGTTGAAAAAATATATGATGTCCACCGGGAAGGATTTAAACAAGAGTATCACCTGGGATATGTTGCAAAGCCAGAATTGGAAAACGATATGGATAATGTCGCAAGAAAAATATATAATGAGCTTAAAGGTGAAGAAAAAGAGGGCAGGTCCAGGGAAGATTATGCAACTGCCTTACAGGAGAAATATCACGAGACCCGTCAGTATATGACTGAATATAACCTTATTACTGAATATATATTTGATGAACTGCCCCAGGAAGAGGACGAAAGAATAAGAAAGATCTTTAATGCACAAAAAAGACTGGAGCTTACTGCAAAAATTCAGGGAAGAGAGGTAAACTTTTATACATTAATCGAATTTCTTGAAGATTCCATTGAAGAAAATGAGAGATTATTTAAAGAAAGTGACCGCCAGTTGTTTGAAGATATATTAGCCCATACCATTAGTAAGAAGATAAGGGCAAAAATCTATCATGCTGAACAGTGGGTAAAAAAGATGAACGATCTGATGGAGTCTATGAATACCTCCAGTGGCTTGTCTTTTAGTTTGATGTGGAAAAGCAGGGTTGCAGAAACTGAAGAACAGCTGGATACCAAGGAATTGGTGGATATTTTGAAGTCTGATGCAAACCTGCTGAGGGAAGAAGATTTTAACAAGCTGTCATCCCATTTCCGTTCTAAAATTGCCCAGGCCAAAAAAGAGCTGGAGGATACCGGGACCACTCAGACCTTCCATGCGATTATGAAGGATATACTGGATTACAGAAAGTGGTTTGAGTTCCGCTTGTTCTTCCGAAAGACCGGCGAAAATAAGAAAGAACTTACCAATAACGCTTTTGATAAATTTAGTGGTGGCGAGAAAGCAATGGCAATGTATGTACCCTTGTTTTCTTCTGTGTATGCCCGGTATGAAGGGGCACGGAAAGATTGTCCAAGAATCATTTCCCTCGATGAAGCTTTTGCCGGGGTAGATGAAAATAATATCAGAGATATGTTTAGGCTATTGGAGGAGTTGAAGCTCAACTTTATAATAAACTCCCAGATTTTATGGGGAGATTACGATACGGTCCCTTCTCTATCCATCTGTGAGCTGGTACGGCCTAATAATGCAGATTTTGTGACAGTTATCCGGTACCGATGGAATGGAAAGGTAAGGGAACTGGTAACAAATTGAGAATTGAATACAAATCAAGCACATTTTTATTAGTATTTGTGGTAATACAACAATTTTTAGTTTTAAAGTTGGTTAATTATATAGATAACACACTTTAAAATTAGAAATAAATCAAGGAAGTTATCTATGAAATTCGCGCAGTTTGCAATCATGGAAATATTGAATTTTAAACTGCGCTCATTATAAGAATCGGACAGTGCATATTAATGGAGTGTTTTGGATGAATGAGACTGATTTGCTTAGACAATGCGTGCTTTATTTTAAAAATAACAGGGGATTTAAAAGAGTTTTTGAAAAAATGAAAGAAAAGTATAAATCACTGGGAGCAATAGGCGGGACAATTGTATTAACCGGTTTATCCGTGCAGGAACAGGAAGCCTTAACCGGCTTCCTTAAAAAGGATTATACAAAACAAAAATCGGCGAGCATAAAAGTGGAAAACTTTGAAAAGGCATTGGACAAAACCCGATTTGCCGGATTGAACCTGGAAGATATACTAAAAGAATACTTTCATGAGGAGCTTGTTTCGAATAAAGAAAAGGCCAATATCTATAAGCAGCGCCGGGAGGATTTCTTTAAAAAAATAATAGATGCGTTTGAAGGTACACTTGCCGGGGACTGGGTACGGCATGTCCTTCAAACCAGGGAAAATGCTTATATAACCTTCATAAAAAGGTATGATATGGATGAGAATAGATTAAAGGAGGATATCCATATTGTTTGTATAGCTCTAAACAACCTGCCCTGTCTAACTGACCAGAAAAAACGCCTCGCAATGTTTGCTTCTGAAATTAGTAAAAATCCTCATATATTTGATGAAGGAACCGAATGTGGTCAATTACTTCAGTATGCAATCATGTACCGCTTTAATGCAGTCAAACCTCAAAATGCAGAAGAAAAAGCAGAATTGTTTTATAAAGCGGGAATACTTGTGGACGAAATCTCAAACTATACTGTTTGCTGCGGATTAAAAGGATATATAGGCGGACAAATCCATCCGGGGTGGGAAGGATACTATACGATTGGAGAACCTATGCAGGTATCACTGGCCAATCTAAGCAAGCTTGATGCTATCACCAGTCCAATAGGAAAAGTATTTGTCTTTGAAAACCCTGCTGTTTTTTCAACGGTATTAGACCAACTCTCCTGTATGTACCCTCCATTAATATGTACCTATGGACAGGTAAAACTTGCTTCTCTTGTATTATTGGATATGCTGGCAAAACAAGGGACGACCATCTATTATTCAGGCGACTTTGATCCGGAAGGGCTATTAATAGCGGATAAGCTAAAAAAAAGATATGGAAGTCAATTAATATTATGGCGCTATCATCCGAAAGATTATGAAGCCGTCCGTTCTAATAAAAAGATTAGCGCATGCAGTATAAAAAAACTGGAAAATATACAGGATGAACAGTTAAGACAATTGGGCCAATGCTTGAAAGAACAGGGGGATGCGGGGTATCAGGAGGCATTAATTGATGTGCTGATTGAGGATATATACATTATTTTAGAAAAACAGAAATGAAAAGTTTTTTATGAAAATACTATATAGCAGTTATAAAAAATGTATGATATAATACAAAGATATGAAAAAATTTAAGGAGGTCTATTATGAGAGCGGTAATTACTGTAATAGGAAAAGACAAGGTAGGAATTATTGCAGCGGTTAGCGGCATATTGGCAAACTGTAATGTAAATATACTGGATATCTCGCAGACCATCATGCAGGATATGTTTACAATGATTATGCTGGTGGATATATCTAAAGCATGTGTTGATTTTTCAAATTTATCAGAACAGTTGGAGAAAAAAGGACAGGAACTTGGACTTTCCATAAAAATACAACATGAAGATATCTTTAATTCTATGCACCGTATATAAAGGGGGATAAGAATGATCAGTCCATTTGAAGTCATAGAAACAATAAAAATGATACAGGAGGAAAACCTCGATATCAGGACCATTACCATGGGTATATCCCTTAGGGACTGCTGCCATTCGGACGGGAGGATTGCCCGGGAAAAGATTTACAATAAGATTACACGGCTTGCTGCAAACCTTGTAAAAGTTGGACAGGATATTGAAAAGGAATATGGCATTCCTATCATCAACAAAAGGATTTCTGTTACTCCTATTTCCCTAATAGCAGAAAGCTGTGATGAAGAAGACTATGTAAAATTTGCAGAAACTCTAGATAAAGCAGCTGATATAGTAGGTGTTAATTTTATTGGCGGATTTTCTGCGCTGGTGCATAAAGGGTATACCGTAGGAGACCGAAAACTAATTAGGTCTATCCCCTTGGCGCTGAGTACAACTAAAAAAGTATGTTCTTCTGTAAATGTCGCAACCACCAAAGCCGGCATTAACATGGATGCAGTCAGGGAAATGGGGGAGGTTATTAAGCAGACTGCAGAGCTTACCGCTGATGATGGAGGACTTGGGTGCGCCAAGTTGGTTGTATTTGCAAATGTCCCGGAAGACAACCCATTTATGGCGGGAGCCTTCCACGGTGTAGGTGAACCGGAGTGCGTAATCAATGTTGGCGTCAGCGGTCCCGGAGCAGTAAAGAGTGCACTGGAGAAGGTAAGAGGCGCTGATTTTGGTACGGTGGCTGAGACAGTTAAGAAAACAGCCTTTAAGATTACAAGAATGGGCCAGCTGGTAGCTCGAGAAGCTTCAAAGAGATTGGGAGTATCTTTTGGCATAGTGGACCTATCCCTTGCCCCTACTCCCGCAATAGGAGACAGTGTAGCTCACATCCTGGAAGAAATGGGCCTTGAAAAGTGTGGTGCCCATGGTACCACTGCTGCACTGGCGCTTCTGAATGATGCGGTAAAAAAAGGAGGCATCATGGCGTCTTCTTATGTAGGGGGGTTAAGCGGTGCATTTATTCCGGTGAGTGAAGATGCAGGTATGATAGATGCGGTAGCAAAAGGTGCTTTATCTATTGAAAAGCTTGAAGCCATGACCTGTGTATGTTCGGTAGGATTGGATATGATTGTAGTACCAGGGAATACAAGCGCAGCAACTATATCCGCTATTATTGCCGATGAAGCGGCTATAGGAGTGGTAAACAACAAGACAACGGCGGTAAGAATTATTCCTGCTCCGGGGAAAGACATCGGGGATGTAGTTGAATTTGGAGGATTGCTAGGTTCCGGCCCGGTAATGAGGGTAAACGAATACAGCAGTGAAGAATTTATAAAAAGAGGCGGAAGAATTCCAGCGCCTATACACAGTTTGAGGAATTAACATGAAAATAGTGGGGAGTGGACAGTTGGAGCAAAACAAAAACCACTAAAAAAAGTCCGGTTTAGCAGTTTCATCATTATTTGTGACCTGTAGAGGCCGGTCGTGGCGGTCAATATGATGACAGCTTCAAATTGTGAGTTTTAGAAATTCCATAAGACCAGCACGGGTGAGGAGCATCATGTATGGAATGTTGCAGTCGGAAAATCACTATGGATGGTGATTTTAGGCTTATCCCGGCACGGATTCCGGCATAAACCGACGGCAAAACATAGAATACATGATGTTAATCATCCAGATAAAACATATGGATGAAAGTTGGAATAATCGTATGAAAACTGTCAATCAGTTTAAAAAACTAATGTACGTTATATTTTTGCCTGTTGGGCTATTATTATTTTTTCTCTCGTCATCTGCACCTGCTTTGACCGAGAAAGTGTATTCCAATGGTATTTTTAAAATAATTGGGCAGGTTCTAAGCCTTATTACCGCTCTTTTACCATTTTCTCTTGCCGAGTTCACAATTATATTTCTTGTACTTTTTATCCTATGGAATTTAATCCGGATAATCATAAGAATGTTAAAAGAAAAATCAAGAAAGTGGCATATTGTCTTAAATTTTTTTATAAATATACTTGCATTTGCAAGTATAATTTATTTTGGCTTTGTTATTCTTTGGGGATTAAATTATAACCGTTTGCCGTTTTCCAGTATTGCCAATCTTGATGTGCGCCCGACTTCTGTTAAGGAACTGGCTGAAGTATGTGAAAATATTATAGGACGTGCAAATGAATTACGCAGTAAAGTTAGTGAAAATAAAGAGGGTGTGATGTATCTTCCTAATGGTATTGGGGATGCATTAAAACGTGCTTATAAAGGTTATGAGAATGCGGCAAAATTATACCCGGAACTAGGTGGCAGATATGGACGACCAAAGGGTGTCATCTTTTCAAAAGCTATGTGTTACACAGGGATAGAAGGAGTATACTTTCCATTTACTGCGGAGGCGAACGTAAATATAGCGATACCGGATTCATCGATACCCAGTACAACAACACATGAGATGGCTCATCAACGTGGATTTGCCAGAGAAGATGAAGCAAATTATATCGCCTACCTTACGTGTAGCATGCATCCGGATGTTGATTTTCAATACTCCGGAACTCTTCTGGCATTAATTCATACCATGAATACATTGTATGATTATGACCGTGAGCAATATAACCGGTTGCGTACAAAGTATAGTAAAGGTGTCATACGAGATTTATCCGCAATCAGAGAGTTTTGGAAGCAGTATGAGGGACCGGTTGAAAATGTATCTTCCTCCATAAATGACGCATACCTTAAAGCAAATTTGCAAAGGGACGGCATATACAGTTATGGCAGAATGGTTGACTTATTAATTGCCGAATATAGAACAAAAGTTTCAAGACCACAAATCCAATAGGGTGCATTTAATATTTTTGAAGCATATTATTCCAATAACAGGAGTTCCAAGGCTAAGAGCCTGTAAACTTGCGTCTAAGGTCATTTGTTTTTTTATTAATTTTTCCGTATATTTAGACATATTATGGTATAATAAAAGAGGTGAATGGTATGAAAATTGCTATAGCAGGTATCGGTGGAGTAGGCGGGTATTATGGTGGTAAGCTGGCGTACGCATATGAGAGAGGCGGTCAGCATGAAGTATATTTTATAGCAAGGGGGGGACATCTTGCAAAAATAAAAGAAAACGGTTTAATATTGGATGCAGTAGACGGGACTTACACCTGCAGGCCAAAGCTTGCAACAGATAAACCAGAAGAGATTGGGACAGTCGATATGGTTATTCTCTGTACTAAAAGCTATGACCTGGAAGAGACAGCTCAAAGTTTAAAACCTATTGTATCTGGGAATACCTATGTATTGCCTCTTCTGAACGGTGTTGAGAACGATGTTCTCCTACGGAGAAATTTGGGCAAAGGAAAGATACTAAACGGCTGTGCATATATCGTATCTTATATAGAAAAACCCGGCACTGTTAAACAGGATGGAGGCAACTGCAAGCTTTTCTTTGGAGGTATCCAGGAGCAGGTTGAAGAATTAGAATATATTGATGAAATCTTTAAAGGCGCCGGGATAAAGTCTAATCTTCAGAGAGATATAGATACAGCCATATGGTCTAAATATCTTTTCATCTGTGCTTATGCTGGAATAACAGCTTATTATAATACAACGATAGGACCTATCATCAAAGATCCTCAAAATATAGAAATGTTAAGAGGAATGATGACAGAAGTGGAACAGATAGCCCGGAAAAAAGGAGTGCCGCTTCCTGATGATATTGTGGGGCGGTCCATGAAGCTTGCATTGGGAATGGATTATGATGCATCCTCTTCCCTCCAAAGAGATATTGAAAAAGGGAGAAAAAATGAACTGGAAATATTTAATGGCACAATTGTGAGAATGGGACAGGAATTAAATATAGAAACACCTTTTAATAAAAAAGTATATGAAGGCATAAAAAATCGTTTGTAAGATTATATCTATAAAGAGAATAGGAGATATACAAATGAAATTAAATGATAAAACCAAAACAACACAATCATTATTATAATTGCCTTTATTTTAATAGGTATAGGCTTGGTGCAGGCAATTTTTAAGGTTGAATTTGATAAGAGAATAATGGACCAGGTTAGTTTTGTCCTGATGGTCATAGCAGCGGGGGTATTTTTAGGAGGTCAATATGAAAAAAATTGAAGCAATTATTAGGCCTGAGAAACTGGACGAGGTAAAGAGCGCATTAAAAGTCTTTGGGATATACGGCATGACGGTATCACAGGTAGCAGGATGTGGTATGCAGCACGGTAAAATTGAGATGTATAGGGGGCAAGAGATAAAAATTGATCTCCTGCCTAAAGTAAAGATAGAGATAGTATTATTAGACGAACAGGTAGAACAGGTGATCGACCTTATCTGTGAAAAAGCAAAAACAGGAGAAATCGGGGATGGAAAAATCTTTGTCTATCCTGTTGAAACGGTAGTGAGAATAAGGACATGGGAACGAAATGAAAATGCATTATGAAATTATAAAAAATTTCTTGCAAATTTTTTGTTTTTAGTCTATAATCCCGAGTTTGACACTTGGCGAATACAAAAAGCCTGATAAGGCTTGATATTAAAGGGTTTCAGGCTTTTGATTAAATAAAAAATTTGCGTACTTTTTTAAAATCCTTGCTAATGCTGCATTTGCTGTCATTTAATAAATCGGCAGATATGATTTGAAAATTAAGATTAAAATAATAAAATCACTAGAAAGTACGCATTTTTAGAAAATCAAATTTGACACAAAAATGTGCTATTTTCAAGGCTTCGAGCACTGTTTGAAAAGTTGCAACTGTCAAAGACCCGGGATGGAAAAATCTTTGTCTATCCTGTTGAAACGGTAGTGAGAATAAGGACATGGGAACGAAATGAAAATGCATTATGAAATTATAAAAAATTTCTTGCAAATTTTTTGTTTTTAGTCTATAATAAAGATAAGTTAATTATTGCGATGATGTAATATTTATACTGAAGTGAAGACGCTTCGTTGAAGAGAATGATCTCTTTAATGGATGGCGTCTTTTTTATTTGTCAATTTTAAAATATAAAAAATTTAAGGAGTAAAAATTTTAAGGAGGCGGCAAAGATGTTAAGAACAATGATGAAAAGAAAACTATTAGTGTTTATTTTAAGTCTTATGATTATTTTAGTTCCCTTTGCAGTTTATGCTGCTGATGGACCTACCCCGGAGAGCAACGCTGTTGCCATAAATACTGTATGGACACTTGTAGCGGCTTTTCTGGTGTTTATTATGCATGCAGGCTTCACGTGTGTTGAAGCAGGATTTACACAATCAAAAAATACAGTGAATATAATTATGAAAAACTTTATGACTGTTTGTATTGGTGTTGTAGTTTATTATTTGATAGGTTTTGCGCTAATGTTTGGTCCTGATATTGCAGGTTTTATCGGTTCAAAGGGTTTTGCACTTACACAGCGGGAGTTATTTGATTTTGGAATTCCTTTGGATGCTTTTTGGTTCTTCCAGGCAGTATTCGCAGCAACATGTGCCACTATTGTTTCGGGAGCGATGGCTGAACGTACAAAGTTTAATGCATATTTACTGTTCTGTATTTTTATCTGTGCCGTAACCTATCCAATCATAGGTCATTGGATCTGGGGTGGCGGATGGCTTCAAAAATTAGGTTTTATAGATTTTGCAGGGTCAACCGTAGTGCATGCTGTGGGAGGTATGTCGGCATTAATAGGTGCGTGGATGGTTGGAGCCAGAGTAGGAAAATATTCTCCCGATGGAAAGGTCCATGCAATTCCAGGGCACAGTATACCGCTTGGAGCATTAGGCGTTCTTCTATTATGGTTTGGATGGTTCGGATTTAACCCGGGTAGCACTCTGGCGGGTACAAATCCTGCCATTGCTTCAATCGCAGTAACAACCATGCTGGCAGGAGCAGCGGCTACCATAACAAGCATGCTGTTTAGCTGGATTAGATATGGAAAGCCGGATGTCAGCTTAACACTCAATGGCTGTCTGGCAGGGCTGGTCGCTATCACTGCAGGAGCAGCAGCTGTAACCGCAAATGGTGCTTTAATCATCGGCGGTGCAGCAGGGATATTAATGATATTTGCAGTAGAGTTTTTTGATAGGATCGCAAAAATTGATGATCCAGTGGGTGCAATATCCGTTCACGGTGTTTGTGGAAGCTTTGGTACAATCATGGTTGGGTTGTTTGCTAAAGAAGGCGGGTTATTATACGGTGGAGGAGCTGCGCTGCTAGGGGTGCAAGTTCTAGGCGTTGCAGCAGCCCTTGCTTTTGCAGGAATTATGGGACTGGTTGTATTTGGAGCACTAAAAGCAACAACAGGTATAAGGGTGACTGAAGAAGAAGAACATAATGGTCTCGATATCGGAGAACACGGAATATCTGCTTATGCAGAAACCTCAACAGCGCCTGCTGCTAACATTTTTTAAATAAATTTTCTGGTATGCTTGTACTAAATTGTAGATTTATTATATAATAAAGTTATTATAAATTGACTTCAGACAAAAAGAGGGAGGGCATACCATGGAGGAATTGTTGAGACAGCTTTTGGATGAGGTAAAAGGGTTAAAGCAGGAAGTAAAAGATATTAAACAAACTGTTAATTCCATTGATAAAAGAGTTGATTCGGTCGAAAGAAAATTAGATAGTTTTATTGAAGAGACCAGGCAAAATATTAAAGGTTTGGATGATATGGTTAACAGGATATACCTTAAACTTGAGGCAGATATGGAAGAAGTTAAAGAGGATGTAAAAGCAGTTGCAGAAATAGCAGGAATACATGCAATGGAATTGCAAAAATTAAAAAGAAGGCCTGTTTAAAATTCCGTATGTAAATATGTGAGTAAAACATCTTTACTTTATGTAAAGATGTTTTATTTTTTGCTATAAATTACCCCGGTTCTTATAACTAATATTACGAATACTATTATAGTAGAGAATTTTCATATAATTTTAATTTTGATATATGTAGAGCTATTTAAATAAAAACGGGGGTAGCCTCATGGGGAAATTGACTAATTGCAGTAAGTGCGGAAGTGTCTATGTTTATGATACACACAGCTACAGTGTTTGTCCACGCTGTAAGTCAGGGTACGATGTTACTTATAACCTCATACGTGACTATTTAATGAATCACCCGAATTGCAGCTTGATGGAGCTGGCAACAAAATTTAAGCTGCCTGTAAGGACCATTAAAAGTTATATAGAAGATGATAGATTAAGTATACGATAATTATATAAATTGTGAATAATTTATGATATACTTATTCATAGTTGAGAAGTGACTAGGTACAAAGGGGGGCAACTATGGATAAAGCGATTGCCTTAAGAGTGATAACGATAAAAAACGATCCCGATCAACTCAATACATTTATTGAAGAATATAAACCATTTATTGCATCCTGTGTGCAAAAATCTACAGGTAAATTTGTCGAATATGGAAGAGATGATGAATTAAGTATAGGGTTATTGGCTTTTCATGAAGCAATTAAGAGCTATGACCAGAAGAAAGGTAACTTTTTAACCTTTGCCAGTCAGGTAATAAGAAGAAGGTTGATTGATTATTACAGGGCACAGAAAAAATTCAATCATGAAATTTCTATAGAAGGTTCCTACGGGAAGGATGATCCTGATGAAGAATATGATTTTAGCCTAAAACAATCAATACAGGAATACAGTCAGCTTGAGTTAGAAAGAGCAAGGAGAGCAGAATTGGAGGAGCTTAAACAGGAATTGAAACACTGGGGTATTAATTTCTTTGATGTAGCACAGGCATCTCCAAAGCAGGAGGGGACCAGAAGGCTTTACCTGGATGTTATAAAATATATTATAAGTGACGCAAGCGTTGTAGAAGTGATAACGACCAAAAGATATTTACCCATTGCAAAGATATGTGAGCAGATGGGGATAAATAGAAAAAAGATAGAACGGGGGCGGAATTACATAGTAGCCGGCGTCCTGATTATGTTAGGCGAGTATGAGTTCATCAGAGACTTTGTGAATTGGAGGTGATTTTATGACAGGTGTGATTGTTGAGATAGAAGGTAAGGAGATGGTGGTAGTAGACCGGAAGGGCAATTTCAAGAAACTAAAGTATAAGGAAGGTTATAGAATTGGCCAGGAAATAGATTTACAAGCTATGCCCACCATTAGATATACGTCCATGATACAAAGGATGGCGGCTGTTGCGGCTGTTTTCATACTGGTTATTGGCATGGGGTTATACAGCTATTATTCTCCATATAGTTATGTGAGCATGGATATCAATCCAAGCGTTGAAATAATATTAAATCGTTATGAAAGAGTACTGGACGTGCAGCCTTTAAATGAAGATGGTAAAAAGATTATTAACCATAACTATCATTTTATGCATAAAAAAGTTGATGATGCAATTTCGGAATTGATTAATGGAGCTCATGAGGCAAACTATCTTAAGGATAATGATAATAATGAGATATTTATAACTGTATCCGCTCCAAAACCTCAAGCGGCACAGGAGATAGGCCGCTATGTACGGGAATATGCTGCGGCAGGGCTGAAACAAAGCAACATCAATGCTAATGTAACTGTTGAAGGTGTTACTATTCAAAAACGTGTCCAAGCTAAAAAAGAGCACATTTCTGTTGGTAAACTTCTATTACTGGAACAGCTTCAAAAGGTTTCACCTGCTGCCAATATAGATGAAGTGAAGGATAAATCGGTAAAGGATATAATAGAGAATATAAAGAAAGAAAAAGAAAAAAGTAAAGATGTAGATAAAGATATAGATAAAGACAAAGATAAAAATTTGGATAAAGGTAAGGAAGAAAATACTAAAAAAAACAACGGGAGTGGCAGCAAGGAGCAAAAAAGTTTTCAAGATAAAAAGATTCAAAAGCCAGAGGTAAAGAAACAAATTGAAAAAAAATCAGAGCAGAAAGATGACACGTCTAAAAGACCAGACGTGTCATCTGGGCATGTAAATGCTGACATACAAAAAAATATTAATGGGGATATGAATAATGCCTCTGAAGTTGGGGAAGAAAGTAAAATACAGGAAGACATTTATAAAGATATAGATAAAGGTAAGCAGGAAGATGGAGATGAGGATAAGGCTAAAGAAAAAAATGAGGATAACAAAAATGAGAACAAGAAAAATGATGATCAGGGAAAGCAGAAAGATAGACCGCCGCAGAATTCAAATAATGGAGATAAAGCCGATAAGGATACGAAACCTGGCAGCAGTGGCAATAGTAATTCGCAACAAAATCATCCAGGTTCTAAAAATAAACCATAATGTCGATTTAAAAAATTGGTATCAGATGTGATACCAGTTTTTTTGTTTGAAAAAAGGATAATGTTGGGATAATATAGAATATATAAATAGAGAGAAAATTGAGAGGAGCGATGGTGAATGTTTAAAGATGTACCGTATGACCAGTATATGACTGAAGTAACTCAAAAATTAAGTTCCGGTGGTGTATTTTTGACTGTAAAAGGAGAAAAGTTAAATACAATGACAATTGGGTGGGGATTGATAGGTCATATGTGGGGAAAACCTATTTTTATAGTCCCGGTGAGAAAGTCGAGGTTTACATATGGCCTCATTGAAAAGAGCAGTGAATTTACAGTAAGCATACCTTTTGATGGATTGAAGAAGGAACTGGCCTTATGTGGGAGCAGATCGGGCAGAGATATGGACAAATTTAAGGAGTTCGGCTTGACGCCGGTAGACGGAAAAGTAATCAATACTCCTGTAATTGAACAGTGTAACCTGCATTATGAATGTAAAATTGTATACAAGCAGGAAATGCAGCCGGACTATCTAGACCTGGAATACGATGAAAAGTGGTATGGCAATAAAGACTACCATACGCTGTATTTTGGAGAAATTGTGGCATGTTATGTAAAAGTGTAAAAGTGCAATAATGTAGACATATTTACATATTTTTTATATAATATATAATATAGTGCAAGTTAATATTTATATGGTATGACTGTTATGGACGAGGGAACTTGGTAAAAATTATATGGATTTTCAATGCCCTCGTCTTGTATTTAAGATAATGTTGAAGGTACTGGGGGGAGCTTTTTTGGATACTATTATTAAAAAAATTCTTGAAATAGAACAAAAAGCACAGCAGATCGTAGATGATGCAAACCAGGAACAACAAAAAATAGAAGAAAGCTTAAAGCTGGAAATATTAGAAATGAAAGAGAAAATTCAACAAAGAACAGAACGAAAAATCCAGCAAATCCGGGAGAAAGAATTACAAGAAGCACGTCAAAAAGTAAAGGAAATAGAGATTCAGTCTAAACTTCAGGTAGAAGCTATGGACAAATACGCCAAACAGAAAAGAGATGAATGGGAAAAAATGCTTATGAGCCGGATTATTGGGTGGTGAGCTTATGCTGTTATCAATATATCAATACAGCGGATTGACAGCAAAGGTTAAAGTGATGTTAGGAAGGAGGCTTACTTCCCTGGATTATGAGGAATTAATCAGAAAAAAATCAGTACAGGATGTAGCAGCATACCTTAAATTCAATACCTATTATAAGGTTACACTGGACGAAATCAACGAAAATATTATCCATCGAGGGCAGCTGGAAAATGTATTAAAAAAGTCTCTGATAAATGATTATGCAAAGCTGTTTAAATTCATCAAGGGAAATGTAAAAGAGTTTCTGAGGCTTGCTTTTTTACGATATGAAATTGAAGACCTTAAAATTCTCTTAAGAGTGCTAAATACAGAACATAATATTCAGATTGCACAGGATTCTATTATTTTTCTAAAAAAATATAATACCATTGATATTGAAAAGCTTGCAGCATCAAAGAATATACAGCAATTTATCCAGAATTTAAAAGGCAGTGTCTATTATGATATTCTATTCCCTTTCATCGTTAATACACAGCACTTAAACTTATTCAGCATTGAAATGAGTCTTGATATGTACTTTTTCTCTCATATCTGGAAACAAAAAGACAAGCTTTTGTCAGGACAGGATCGTAAAATTATTTCGCATTCTTTTGGCAGTGAAACAGATATCTTAAATATACTGTGGATCTATAGGTGTAAAAGGTATTTTAATACACCTAGGGAAATTATATATAGTTATATTATCCCTTATAGGTATAAAATCAGCAAATCGCAATTGATGAGTATGGTAGAAGCCAACAATCCTGAGGAAGTAATAAAAATTATAAAGTCTACAAAATATGCTGAAATTTTTGAGGTAAGCAGCGGCGACTATTTTTATGAACACAACTTTACCTATTATGTGTATAAAATGCATAGAAAGTTTTTAAGGCATCATCAATTTTCCATTGCTTCGCTGATGGCTTATTTACATTTAAAGGAGATAGAGATTCGCAATATTATTTCTATTATTGAAGGAATCAGGTATCAGCTCAAACCTGAGCAGGTAAAGAAATATATAGTGGGCATTGAAAAGTGAGGTGACGGATATGGCTGTATTAAAAATGAAATTCATCAACATCGTTGGACCAAAAAATAAATTTGACCAATTTGTCATGGACCATATTATAGAGAATAATATTCACCTGGAAAATGCTATGAGTATTCTTGATAATGTAAAAGGACTCTATCCCTATTTAGAAGATAATCCCTATGAAAATTTGATGAAAAAAGCACAGGAAGCAATGGAATACATCAATTTTTCTTTTGAGTACAATTCTAAATTAAGATGTGAGGATTCCATAGAACAGCTGGAGCAATATATCACATCCATCAATGAACAGCTTAAAGATTTTATGGAAAAGAAAGCGGAGATTGAGAAAAGAATATCCGAAGACCGGCAGATTGTAAAACAGTTGAAACCCATGAAGGATGTAGATGTAGAATTGGAGAAACTTTTTAATTTTCGGTTTATAAAATTCCGTTTCGGCCGGCTGCCGCGGGATAGTTACAAAAAGCTGGAAATGTACCTGGCAAATATAGAAGCATTTTTTATCCCGGTATTACATGAAACCGACTATGTTTGGGGGATCTACTTTACCCCTGAAATTTCACGAGAGAAAATCGACAGTGTCTTTTCTTCCCTTTACTTTGAAAGAATAAGAATTTCAGGAAGGGTGAGCGGTACGCCTGCCCAGGCATTGGAACAAATGGATAAAGAGATCCGGCAATTGGAGAAGCAGCTGCGTGACGCAAACCATCGACTCAATGAATATATCCAAAAAGAAAAAGATAAATTTATCAGGGCGTATAATACCGTAAGATATTTGCATCAGGCCTTTAACGTCCGTAAGTATGCCGCCCATACCCGTGAATCCTTTTATATTGTTGGCTGGATACCGCAAATTCACTTAAAATCCTTTACTGCCCGGTTGGATGAGAGTGAAGGTATAACTTATATCGTAGAAGAACCGGAAATTGTGAAAAAGAGCAAACCACCTACCGAATTGAGAAACCATACGTTATTCAAGCCTTTTGAGTCATTGGTTAGAATGTACGGGCTACCCTCCTATAATGAGATTGATCCAACTGCCTTTGTAGCCATTACCTATGTCTTTATGTTTGGAATGATGTTTGGAGATTTGGGACAGGGCGCGGTGTTGGCAGTGGCAGGATGGTTCATTTATAAAAAGAAGGGAATGGACCTAGGCAATGTATTAATACTTGCAGGAATATCTTCAATGATATTTGGCTTGCTTTATGGAAGTGTATTCGGTTTTGAGCACCTGATACCTGCATTATGGCTAAAACCTATGGAAGATATCAATACGATTTTGATTATTGCAGTAGGCATTGGTGTGGTATTTATTACATTTGCAATGGTGATGAATATTATTAACGGAATCAAGGAAAAAGAAGTAGCAAGAGTGTTATTCGATAAGAACGGCCTGGCAGGATTTGTCTTCTACTGGGCAATTATTGCCTCAGCGATTTACTTCTTTGTAGCCGGTAAAACATTTGCGTCGGCACTATTTATAATGCTTTGTTTTGTTTTACCGCTGTTTTGCATTTTCATGAAGGAACCCCTGGAAAGGCTGATACATAAGAAAAAAGAGTGGTTTCCGGAAGACAAAGCTGAGTTTTTTGTAGAGACCTTCTTTGAAATGTTTGATATATTGTTAAGTTTTGTAACCAATACAATTTCCTTTGTAAGAGTAGGAGCTTTTGCACTTAACCATGCAGGGATGCTGATGGTAGTATTCATATTTGCGGAAATGGCAAAAGGAATTGGCAACCTGTTTGTTTTGATTATAGGAAATATTCTTGTTATTGCCCTGGAAGGCTTGATTGTGGGGATCCAAGTCTTGAGACTGGAATTCTATGAATTATTCAGCAGGTTCTTTAGTGGTGAGGGAAGACCTTTTGTACCACTTACGATAGAAAACAAAAATTAAAGGAGGCTTTATCAACATGTTTATATTAATCACTTCAATTGCATTGATATTAAGTATTATAATTCCTGGAGCAGTGTTTATTTTAAGCGGGTTAAGTGGAAATAAAGTAAAAACGGTTTTAGGCATCAATATTTTTTCATTTTTCTCTATTCTAATCGTAGCAACAATTGTATTGTTCTCAGGTGATGTTTCTGCTTCCGGCAATGCAGCCGCTGCAGCCGATGCCGCCGGGAATGGGCTGGCCTATCTTGCAGCAGCACTTGTAACGGGAATGGCAACCATAGGAGCCGGAATTGCAGTTGCGGCAGCAAGTTCAGCAGCCTTGGGAGCTATCAGTGAAGACCCTAAAATCATGGGTAAGGCACTTATCTTTGTTGCCCTGGCAGAAGGAATCGCACTTTACGGGCTGCTGGTTACTTTTAGTATCTTAAATAGAATTTAGCCGAAAGGTGATAACTATGCAAGTATTTTTAATTAGTGATAATGTTGACACGAAAACCGGCATGAGGTTGGCAGGAATTGAAGGAGTTGTGGTTCACGAAGGACATGAACTCAAACAGGTTTTGGATGATGTCGTGCATAATAAAGAAATAGGAATTATTTTGATTACCGAAAAGTTGGTTAAGCTTTTTCCAGAGTATATCAAAGACATAAAATTGAACTACCATACGCCGTTGATCGTTGAGATACCAGACCGTCATGGAACAGGGCGGACGCCTGATTCCATCACTCGGTATGTCCGGGAAGCGATAGGATTGAAGATTTGAGGTGATATTATTGAGTACTGTGGATGACAAGCTAGATAATTTTGCCAGGATTGTAATGAGGGAAGCGGCAGAAAAAAGAGTACAAATCATAGAGTCAATAAGAGAAAACCGGCTTAAAGTGCTGGAGCAAAAAGAGCTTGAATTTCTAGAGCAGGCTTATTTAACAATTCAGAAAGAAATTCGCAGGATTCATAAAGAAAAAAATGAAATGATTTCCCGTGCATCAATGGAAAGTAAGAAAATGTTACTTCAAAAGAGAGAAGAAATCATTGATGAAATATTTTCAAACATTCATCAAAAAGTTATTGAATTTATTCGTACGCCCGGTTATTTGACTTTCCTGTCAGACAGCATAAAAGAAGGCTGTAAGATAACCGGAGATGGGGAAATAGTGGTCTATATTAATAGGACGGATGTTCATCTAATAGATAGAATAAAAGAAAACCTGGGTTTTAATATGGAAATTCAGGTAGAGCAAACTGACATAATTGGCGGATGTAAAATTTTTAATAAAACCAAAAATATCCTGGTAGATAATTCATTGGCTGCTAAAATACAGCAGCAGAGAGAACAGTTTCTCGAAATAAGCGGGTTGGTAATTGGTAAAAAGCAGTAAAGTGGGTGATACTATGGAGGCAGAAGCTAAAGGAACCATATATGGCATTAATGGGCCTGTTGTAAAGGTAAAGGGCAGTAAAGATTTCCGCATGCTTGAAATGGTTATGGTAGGAAAAGAAAAATTAATTGGTGAAGTTATTGCAATACATGATGATATGACAATTATCCAGGTATATGAGGTTACTACCGGTTTATTCCCGGGAGAACCGGTCATATCTACTGGCAAACCCTTATCGGTTCAATTGGGTCCGGGAATTATCGGGAATATATTTGATGGTATAGAAAGGCCTCTACATTACATAGAAAAAAAATCCGGGGCATTTATTTCCAGAGGCTTGGAAATGGAAGCACTGGACCCTCGAAAAAAATGGGATACACATATCACTGTAAAAGCAGGAGACGCGATTAGTGGAGGAAGTATCATCGCAGAAGTCCAGGAAACTCCTCTTATACTGCATAGAATAATGGTGCCGCCAACAATAAAGGGCAAAATAATTGAAACCGTAACGGATGGCAGCTATTCCATCCATCAGCCGGTTGTAAAGATACGGGAAGATTCGGGTGCAATCAGAGAACTAACGCTTATCCAGGAATGGCCTATACGGACACCACGGGCATATCTTAAAAGAATAGGAATTGACAGGCCGCTTGTTACGGGACAAAGGGTCATTGATACCCTTTTTCCCATAGCCAAGGGAGGCACGGCAGCTATTCCGGGAGGGTTTGGTACCGGTAAAACCATGACGCAGCACCAGTTGGCAAAATGGTCTGATGCCGATATCGTCGTGTATATAGGATGCGGTGAACGGGGAAATGAAATGACAGAAGTATTGGAAGATTTTCCAAAGCTGGTTGACCCGAAATCTGGACGTCCTCTAATGGATAGAACTGTTTTGATAGCTAATACATCCAATATGCCTGTTGCCGCAAGAGAGGCTTCAATCTATACAGGTATTACGCTGGCGGAATACTATAGGGATATGGGATATCATGTTGCAATTATGGCAGACTCTACTTCCCGGTGGGCGGAAGCACTTAGAGAAATTTCCGGGCGTTTGGAAGAAATGCCTGCAGAAGAGGGATTTCCGGCTTACCTTCCATCCCGTTTGTCAGAGTTTTACGAAAGAGCAGGTTATGTACAAAATTTAAATGGGACAGAAGGCTCCGTAACAATTATAGGTGCTGTTTCTCCACAGGGAGGAGACTTTTCAGAACCGGTCACACAAAATACCAAGCGGTTTATAAGGTGTTTTTGGGCGCTGGACCGGCAGCTTGCCTATTCAAGGCACTATCCTGCCATACACTGGCTTACCAGTTATAGTGAGTATATCGATCTTTTGAAAGATTGGTATGAAAAAAATGTAGATGGTAAATTTTTTGAGCTTCGTACTGAAATAATGAGATTACTGCAGGAAGAAAGCAAGCTAATGGAAATTGTCAAGTTGATAGGGGGAGACATTTTGCCGGATGAACAAAAACTTATTCTGGACATTTCAAGAGTAATCCGGCTGGGTTTTCTTCAGCAAAATGCGTATCATGCCAGCGATACTTATGTGCCTGTCACAAAGCAGTTCAAAATGATGGAGGCAATATTATACCTGTACAGCAAAGCAAAGGAGCTTATAGCGCAGAATATCCCTATGTCGGTCTTAAGAAATACAGGAATATTTGAAGAGATTATAAAAATAAAATATACCGTTGGGAATGAGGAATTTGAGAAGTTTGAAGAAGTAAAGAAGAAGATTGATGAATTTTATCATCGGTTACGTGAGAGGTATAAGTATTAGCATAGCAATTTGAAGGGGAATAATGACCATGAAATTAGAATACATAGGCTTAAAACAAATTTCTGGACCTTTAGTAATCATCGAAGGAATACAGGGTGCTTCTTTTGAAGAAATGGTGGAAATTACGGTAGATAATTCAGAGAAAAGAATAGGGAGAATTATAGAACTTTATGGGGACATTGCTGTTGTCCAGGTTTTTGAAGGCACGTCTAATATTTCATTGACAAATACGAAAACCCGGTTGTTAGGGCATTCATTGGAGATTCCGCTGTCTAAGGAAATATTGGGCAGGATTTTTGATGGTGTTGGAAGACCTATAGACGGCATGGGGGAAATTTTCCCTGAAGTAAAATGGGACGTGAACGGTAAACCCATCAATCCTGTGTCCCGTGAATATCCAAGAAATTATATTCAGACCGGAATTTCTTCTATTGATGGACTTACTACGCTCATACGGGGACAGAAACTTCCCATATTTTCCGGAAATGGACTGCCCCATGATGCCCTGGCGGTTCAAATTGTCCGTCAGGCCCAACTGGCACAGCAAGAGGATGCTGAATTTGCAGTAGTCTTTGCAGCAATGGGTGTCAAGCATGATGTTGCCGATTACTTTAAAAGGAGTTTTGAAGAAAGCGGTGTACTGCAAAAGGTTGTAATGTTTTTAAATTTAGCAAATGACCCGGTTGTAGAAAGAATTATTACGCCCCGCTGTGCATTAACGGTTGCAGAATATCTGGCATTTCAACATAATATGCATATACTGGTTATCCTTACCGACATGACCTCTTATTGTGAAGCACTCCGTGAAATTTCTTCATCCAAAGGAGAGATTCCCAGTAGAAAAGGTTTTCCGGGATACCTATATAGCGATTTGGCCTCTCTGTATGAAAGGGCAGGCATGCTGAAGGACAGGAAAGGTTCTATTACGCAGATTCCAATTTTGACAATGCCTAATGATGACATTACGCACCCCGTCCCTGATTTAACCGGTTATATTACTGAGGGGCAAATTGTTTTAGACCGGTCACTCCACCAAAGGGGTGTTTACCCTCCAGTCATTGTATTGCCTTCTCTCTCAAGACTGATGAAGGATGGGATCGGGGAAGGTTTTACCCGGGAAGACCATCCTGCTATTGCAAACCAGCTTTTTGCCTCCTATGCCCATGTACAGGAAGTGAGAGCGTTGGCTTCGGTTATAGGGGAAGATGAGTTAAGTGAAATTGATAAAAAATATATAGAGTTTGGAAAAGCTTTTGAAAGAGAGTTTATCTCCCAGAACAAGGAAGAAAACAGGTCTATGGATAATACCTTGGATTTAGGTTGGAGGCTGCTTGGTATATTACCTAAAGAAGAACTGGATAGGGTGGATGTAAAAATACTTGATAAATACTACAGGCCTTACAGCAGCACAAGGAGTGAGTTATAATGGATGTCGCCTTATTTCCTACCAAAGGGAATCTTATACAGGCACGTAATACTTTGCGGCTTTCAAGACAGGGATATGAGCTGTTGGATAAAAAAAGAAATATACTCATCCGGGAGATGATGCTGCTGATTGATAAAGCTGAAGAAATTCAATCCCAGATAGATGTTACATTCCGTGAAGCCTATGAAGCGCTGCAAGTTGCCAATATTACCATAGGAATTAGTACGGTCGAGCAGATAGGACATGCGATTCCTGTCGAAGATGGTATTGATATCAAATTCAGGAGTATTATGGGAGTGGAAATTCCTATGGTCACCATGGAAGAAAAAGAAATTCAACCCAGGTATGGTTTCTTCCGGACCAATGCTGCACTGGACGAAGCATATAAAAAATTTGATAAGGTTAAAAAGCTGACAGTTGACCTCGCGGAAATTGAAAATGCAGTTTACAGGCTTGCTAATAACATTAAAAGGACACAAAAGAGGGCGAATGCTCTAAAAAATATTATGATCCCCAGATACGAGCAAATTACATCCAATATTCAAAATGCATTAGAGGAAAAGGAAAGAGAAGAATTTACACGGTTAAAAATAATTAAAAGTACAAAAAGTTGATATAAAAATTTTTCATATGTATTAATATTAAAATTTAAGAAATACTAAAATTAAAAGCTATAAGGAGTTGATCAAATGGATAGATTGGCTTTAATTTTAGTAATCATCGGGGCGTTGAACTGGGGATTAATAGGTTTATTTGGGATTGACTTGGTAGCAAGTATCTTCGGTGGACAAAATGCAATGCTCAGTAGAATTGTATATACGATTGTAGGTTTGGCAGGGCTCTGGACAGTTAGTTTATTATTTAGAGAGAGAGTTCCGGCAAGAAATCATTAAATAAAAAAATATACGATACCACGTATCGTCGTATCGTATATTTTTTTATTTATTTTCTATCTCACTTCTCCATGGTTAAGATCTTTATGGACACCTGTTACATTGTATATTACCCATTCACCGATATTGGTTGCATGGTCGCCCATACGTTCCAGGTATTTTGCAACTAGAATGAAGTTAGTAGCTTGATAGACAGTGTCTGGATTTTGACGAATGATTTCTCTAAGTTCATCTACTATTTTAACAAAATAATTATCTACCTCGTCATCATCATTACAAACTTTCTTTGCCAGCTCTACATCCTGGGTAACATAAGCATTGATTGCATGATTAACCATTGCTTTTGCTGCTTCGGCCATTTTGGGAATATCAATCAATGGTTTAATGTATTTTTGGTCTGCCATTTTTATGGTTAAATCACAGATATCAGCAGAATGATCTGCAATTCTTTCCATATCTGTAATAATTTTAAGCGCAGTGCTGATTGTCCGTAAATCTTTTGCCAATGGCTGCTGCCTTGCAATAAGGTTGATACACTTTCTCTCAATTTTATGTTCTAATTCATCGATTACATCATCATTTTTCAATACCTGCCTTGCTAATTCAATATTTTGATCTTTTAATGCGATAATTGCATTATCGATAGATTCCTGTATTTTATTGCCCATGTCTATTAGATCTTGATGCAGGTTTTCCAGTTCCATATCAAAGTGGTGTCTTGTTACCATAGTATTTTACCTCCTTCGAAATAAAAAAATAGTATGCATATACAATATTAATATTAATAATATTAGCACATTTAATACCAAATTTATACTGTTTTTTGTTAATAAACATAGATTTAACATAGATTTAACAAATAAATATTGAAACCTAATAAAGCGCTATTTTTATCCCGGTACTGTTTTGGTGTCAAGCCTGTTATTTTCTTAAAGACCCTGGTAAAATGGCTTTGGTCATGGAAGTTCAGCCAGAGGGAAATATCCAACAGCAAATAATTGGTGAAAGCTAATAATTTTTTTGCTTCTTCGATCTTTTCACTTTGAATGTATTCGCTGGTGGAGATACCTACTTCCTTCTTAAATAACTCTGAAAGATAATTGGCGTTCATATTTACATGCCTGGATAGATTTGAAAGCCGGATATCTTCATATAAATGCCTGAAAATGCAGTTTGAAATAAATTACTTGACTTGGATTTTTTATAGTGCTATTATGAAAATATATTTAGATATCTAAATAATTGGAGGTGGAATATGGAACAGTTTGATGAAGATTCCCTGAATGATTTGTTTGTAAAAGTAACGCGTTTGCATCACCGCCGTGTAGTGGAGTTGTTGGAAGAATTGGAACTGTATTACGGCCAGCCGCCTGTTTTATTTGCCTTATGGGAAAGGGACGGACTGACACAAACAGAATTGGCACAACGGCGTAAATTGACGCCTGCGACTATTACGGCAACGTTAAAGAGGATGGAGAAGGCCGGTTGGATCATGAGAAGGACGGATCCGGAAGATTCCCGCGTATCCAGGGTTTATCTTACAGAAAAAGGAAAAAACGTCCGGCTTTCTGTTGAAATGAAGCTAAAGCAGTTGGAAAATGAAACTTTTAAAAACTTTACAACAACAGAAAAGGCACTGATCAGACGTTTTTTTCTGCAGATGGAGGAAAACCTGAAGAAGACCTGCAAGGAAGATTAATTAAAGATATATTTAGATATCGAATTAATTGGAGGATAGGTTTGATGAAAAGATTAGCCTTATATTTAAAACCATACTGGGCCGCTGTGCTGCTGGCTCCGCTTCTGATGCTTGTGGAAGTAGTCTGCGACTTGCTTCAGCCAACCCTGATGTCCCGCATTGTCAACATTGGTGTGGGCAGCCGAGATGCCGGCTATATTATCAAGACAGGAACACTTATGCTGGGGATTGCCTTGCTTGGAATGGCAGGAGGTATAGGATGTACAATATTTGCCGTGATAGCCTCCCAGAATTTCGGTACCGACCTCAGGGCCGACCTGTTTCAGAAAATTCAGTCATTTTCCTTTGCCAATCTGGACAAGTTAAAAACCGAATCGCTGATTACCCGGCTGACCAATGATGTAATGCAGGTGCAGCATGTTGTGCTGATGATGCTGCGTATCTTGGTCCGCGCACCTCTACTGTTTGTTGGCGGAATTATGATGGCGGTTGCAATCAATCCCGTCCTTGCATGCATATCATTGGCGGTAATCCCGGTGATGATAGGGATATTGGCTTTTGTAATCACGAAAAGTTTTCCGCTGTTTGCTGCAGTACAGGAAAAGTTGGACAGGGTCAACAGAGTGATGCGGGAAAACCTGACGGGAGTCAGGGTAGTAAAGGCTTTTGTCCGTTCCGATTATGAAATCAGCCGGTTTGGCAAAGCGAATGATGAACTGATGGAAATCACTGTAAAAGCCTCCCGGTTTGTGGGTATGACCATGCCCATCATTATGCTGCTGATGAATACCGGTGTGGTGGCTGTCACATGGCTTGGAGGTTATCGCGTCAATTCCGGGAATATACAGGTGGGGCATGTTATCGCATTAATTAATTATATTATGCAAATCTTGTTTGCCCTTATGATGTCAACCATGATGCTGATGTCGGCTACCAGGGCAAAGGCTTCGGCAGATCGTATCATTGAAGTGCTGGATATGGAATTGGATATCGGGAATGATTCAGAAGCTTGCAGAAATGTCGTCAGAGCAGGACGAGTGGAGTTTAAGCATGTATCATTCCGCTATGAAGGTACAAGTGGAGCGGATGTACTCCAGGATGTTTCTTTCACAGCCAATCCAGGCGAGACCATTGCTATCCTGGGTGCTACCGGGGCCGGTAAATCCACGCTGATAAACCTGATACCCAGATTTTACGATGCAACCGAAGGAAGGATACTCATTGATGGAGTGGACGTACGGGATATGGAACCTCAGTACTTGCGCAGCATCATCAGTGTGGTCTTGCAGGAATCCATCCTTTTTTCGGGAACCATCCGGGATAATATCCGGTGGGGGCGCAAGGACGCGACGGAAGAGGAAGTGGTAGAGGCCGCCAAAGCAGCACAGGCCCATGATTTTATCATGGGGTTTCCCCATGGCTACGACACAGTACTGGGACAGCGGGGTGTAAACCTTTCGGGCGGGCAGAAGCAGAGATTGTCCATGGACAAGGTGGAAAGGCTAACAATACAAAAGAAACGCTGAAACGGCTTTGGCACTATTTGGGCGGACAAAAGAGGCAATTGGCTGTCGTTTTTATTATGGTGTTGACAGGGACGGGACTATCCCTGGCAGGACCCTACCTGATTGGACTTGCAGTGGACACGATGGTGGGAAAGGGAAATGTTGATTTTGCAAAACTGGCTGCGGATGTAGGGGTGCTGATGGTTGTATATGCAATCAGCGCGCTGACCGTATGGATCCAAACTTATATGATGATCGGGATTTCGCAGAACACGGTACGAAATCTCAGAAAAGATTTATTCAGCAAAGTACAGACGCTCTCACTGCACTTTTTTGACAGTCGTCCGCACGGAGAGCTGATGAGCCGCCTGACCAACGATGTGGAAAACATAAACAATGTTCTGACGCAAAGCACAACCCAGTTGATTTCCAGCATTATTTCACTTATCGGATCACTGGGAATGATGCTCTGGATCAGCCCTTTGCTTACCCTGTTCATTCTGATTTTTACTCTTGCAGGACTGTTCTTATCGAAAAGGATTGCACGTATCACAAAAAAATACTTTTCAGCCCAGCAAAAGCAATTGGGAGAATTAAACGGATATATTGAAGAAACCATATCGGGACAGCGTGTAGTAAAAGCATATTGCAGGGAGGCAGAAGCTATCAGCAAATTTGAAATCGTAAACCGGCGGCTGAATGAAGCAGGGATACGTGCACAAATCTTGTCCGGTATCATTCCGCCGCTCATGAACTGCCTGGGCAACATCAGTTTTGTACTGGGTGCCGCTGCCGGGGGCCTGATGGCTGTGAAGGGAACGATGACAGTCGGCATGATTGCCGGTTTTTTAAACTACGCTAAGCAGTTCACGCGGCCTATCAACGATATTGCAAATCAGTTTAACATGGTCCAGTCGGCACTGGCAGGAGCAGAACGGGTATTTGAAGTGATGGATCAGAAGCCAGAATTGGATGATGTACCTGATGCTGCAGTGATGAAAAACGTATCAGGAGAAGTGGTTTTCAAGGATGTTGATTTTGGATATGAAAAGGGTGTTCCTGTTTTAAAAAATGTCAACCTGAAAGCAAAGCCGGGTCAAACCATTGCAAGGGCAATTCTCAGCGACCCGGCCATTCTTATCCTGGATGAAGCAACCAGCAATGTGGACACCCGTACCGAGATGCACATCCAGCAGGCGATGCAGCAGTTGATGAAAGGGCGGACCAGTTTTGTCATTGCCCATCGGTTGAGTACCATCCAGAATGCGGATCAAATTCTGGTCATTAACGGCGGAGAGATCATTGAAAGGGGTAACCATCATGAACTGCTGAATAAAAGAGGGTTTTACCATCACCTTTACAACAGCCAGTTCCGCCGGCAAAGGGCAGTATAGTATCTCAAGAGCAGATATACAAGGCCGGCTTTCTCATTTAAAGCCGGTCGTAAAACATCTCTGTATAGGAAAAGCCACATCAGGGTTAAGAAGACGTTTATTCAAAACTATTATAATTGTATTTTAAATTTTAAACTGATTAACAGAATGTAGTAATGTCATAGACAGATTTTCAAGTTCTTTTGCATGATTGTATAATTCATTGATAAAATTGGTAAAATCACTTATGCTTGCTGAAAGATGCTGTGTAGTTCCGGCGTTTTCTTCCGCAAAAGTACTAATATTTTTAATGGCATGATAAGTGTTACTATTGCTGGAGCTCATTTCTTCCATCATCTGGTCGATTCCTGATACATGATTGATAGTAATAGTAGATAAATTGTTTATTTGTTTAAATAATTCATTTGAAGTTTTAATCAGCGTAATTTGTTCATGAATAATCTGGTTGGAAGTTTTGGAGTAATCATGTACTTGTTGAACGTTATCCAAAATATAGTTTAAAATGTTTTCAATTTCTTTAGTGGAACCCTGAATATCTAAAGATAGTTTTCTCATTTCATCTGCTACAATAGCGAAGCCCCTGCCGTGCTCACCAGCTCTTGCGGCTTCAATAGCTGCATTGAGTGCCAGAAGATTGGATTGTTCGGCAGCATTTTTTATTAACTTGGTAATTTTATTGATTTGGGTTGTATTATTCTTTAGCATTGAAATACTATTCAATACTTTATTAGATGATTCTATGGTGTTATTGGATGAATTTACAAGCAGCTCCATATTTGTATGGCCATTATTAATCATATTTACCATGTTATATATATCTTGTTTAATCGTAGAAGTAAAGTTAATTACATTTGTTATTTTTTCTTCCAATATTCTGCCATTTTCAAAACACTGGAGCGCATCATCTGCTTGTTTTTGAGTACTTATTGCAAGTTCATTATAAGCAATAGCCGTTTGCTCAGAAATTGTTCGAGCGTTATTTGCGATGCTTTCCATTTTTACAGCATGCTCATTTAAGATATTTGCATCATTACTAATTTCTTTGATGAGCTCTACAAATTCTTCTAACATTTTCATAAAACTTTTACTTAAAATTGCAAGTTCGCTTTTTCCAGACAACTCTACCTGGATGTTTAGGTCACCTTTTTCAGCCATCTGCATTAGTTTCTGCAAATTAAACACCGGTTTGGCGATTAAATTGGATATTAAGTAAGCGATTAAAAAAGCAACAGCAACTGATATGCCGCATACCCATAAAAGTGTTATTGTCACTTCATTGGATTTTTTATAAACATTGTTAAGCGGTACGGTAGAAATAAAATAAAATTTAGTATCAGGAATTTGATTGTAGGAGACTACATAATCGCCGTTGTTTAATTTATCAATAAAATATCCCGTTCCTTCTGTTAGTACAAACTTCATCAGATGGTCCAGATTAATTTTAGAAGGTGGAATAATGTAAGTATAATCGTCGGCGATAATAGCTGTTTCTCCATTTTTAAAATCTATGTTATTATATAAATTTCTAATATTATCTAATTTTTTGTAAATATGTATGTACATTACAGGAGTTTTTATACCCAAAACCAAATATTTTTCATTATTATATTCAAAAGGGAAGATTAATTTTTCGGCTGGTATTTGACTAAGCTTTCTTTCAATTTCAGACCCTTTAAATGGTTTATCATAAAATGGGGATTTTAATAGTTCTCCATAATGCTTTTCACCATCGTTTGTAGTAACAATGATTGTTTCAATTCCTGTGCTGATAGCCTTAGCTCTGAATGAACGCATTCTGCTCAAAACCCAGTTATGAGCTTTCATATTTGTCTTATCTTGGTTCAGTTCAGATATATTTTGTTCAAATTCAGTATCTGTTAATATCTCAGTAATGATTGCATTGATATCTTTAATATTGCTGCCGATTAGTTGAGCAGTTAATTTATTAGTATCAGAAAGTGCTTTCGATAGTTCACCTGCCAGAATACTCCGGTTTTCTACAAACGAAAAAGAGAGTATCAGGGTAAGAGGAATAATTAAAATTAATAGAAAACAAGACAATAAAAGATTCTTCAGTTTAAAATTATTTAGAAACTTTATAATGCCTTCAAGTTTAATGATATCAGTACCCTTTTTAGGTAAAATTTTAGTATGCCGTTCTTTTAATTTGTTTGTAAATCTTATGATATTTGGAAAGTATTTTCTTATGCGCATTATCACGAGTCTCCTTTGTAAAAAGAATAACAGTTGGAAAATATAACCTAAAAAATTTACATGTATATTTTTTAAGCCACCCATTAAGAAGGAGAGGGTGACTTTTCAGATATCAGCCGAATCGTCCCATAATATAATCATTGGTCTTATCTATAACTGGGTTGGTAAATATCACATTTGTTTCATTATACTCAATAAGGTCCCCCATTAAAAAGAAAGCGGTATAAGAGGAGATTCTTCCGGCTTGTTGCATATTATGGGTAACTATAATAATTGTATAATCTTTTTTTAACTCAAAAAGCAGTTCTTCAATTTTTGCAGATGAAATGGGGTCTAGAGCAGAAGTAGGTTCGTCCAGAAGCAAAATCTCAGGCTTGGTAGCGATTGCACGGGCAATACAAAGCCTTTGCTGCTGCCCGCCGGATAATGCCAATGCGGATTTATGCAGTCGGTCCTTGACTTCATCCCACAAAGCTACTTTTTTCAAACTATCTTCAACAATTTCATCTAGTACGTGTTTTTGTTTGATTCCATAATACTTAAGTGCAAATACGATGTTTTCGTAAATTGACTTATTAAATGGATTGGGTTTTTGCCATACCATCCCAATTTTTTGCCGGATTTTTGCAAGGTCTATATTTTTGTCACAAATATTTTGTCCATCAAATAAAATTTCTCCTGTAGTTTTAGCAATCGGTATTAAATCATTCATTCTATTCAGGGCACGCAGATAGGTGGATTTTCCACATCCTGAAGGACCAATAAAGGCCGTAATATCTAACTTTTTAATTTGCATGCTAAGGTTTTTAATTGCATGCTTGGCACCATAGTATATATTTAGATTCCGTGTTTCAATAGCAATATCCTTTTCAGCAAATGAAATATTATTATGAGTAACCATATTATCCTCCTAAGAATACTCTCTATAAAAATAAGTTATGCAGCTGTAAATTTCTTGTAAATCAATTTTCCGACCAATCGTGATAATAAATTAAAAAACAATACACATGTAATAAGAACTGCTGAAGCTGAGGCAGCGATTTGTTTGGCGTCGGGGGTCAGACCTTCACTATTAACCTTCCAGATATGAACAGCAAGGGTTGCAGCCGGTCTAAAAGGGTTTATAGGTGAATTTGCTGATAGTGGGTTCCAATTTGTAAAATCCAGAGGTGGGGAGCTCATTCCTGCAGTAAACATTAGTGCAGCAGCTTCACCAAATGCTCTTCCGGCTGTTAATATTGTTCCCGTGATGATCCCTGGAAGGGCTATAGGGAGCATGATAGATACAATTGTTTTCCAGTGGGAAATACCCATTGCAAGACTTGCTTCCTTTTGTTCTACCGGTACCGCCCTCAAAGATTGTTCGGTAATACGGACCATTAAAGGGAGATTGAATATCATTAGGGCTAAGGCCCCGGAAAATAAAGAGAATCCCATCCCCATCTTTTGAACAAAAATCAGTAAACCAAATAACCCTACCACAATTGAAGGAAGAGAAGATAAAACTTCAATAACAAGTCTTGCTATATTAGTAACAATATTTGGTTTCGAATATTCGGCCATATATATTCCACCGCCAATACCAACCGGAACAGTAAAGAGCATGGTAAGAAAAAGCAGGAAAAATGAATTAAATATTTGTGGGCCAACTCCACCGCCAGCTTTCATATTTTCGGGCGGTTTTGTCAGAAAACCCCATGATATGCCGGACAAACCCTTTACAAGGATAAAACTCAATAAGCCAACTAATATTAACGTAATAACGATTGCAATTGTATAGAATATTATTGTAGCAATTTTATCGGTTACCTTAACGTTCATTTAACTTACTTCCTTTCCCTAAAATTCTTATGATAAAGATAAAGATGAATGACATCAGAAGCAGTATAAGAGCCATGGACCACAATGCATTATTATATGTTGTCCCTGCGATTGTATTACTCATTTCCAAAGTAAGAATGCTGGTAAGTGTGCTTATTGAGTCAAAAATAGAATTTGGCAGTCTTTGCACGTTTCCTATAACCATTTGTACTGCGAGTGCTTCTCCAAAAGCACGTGCCATCCCAAGAACAACCCCAGTCAATATGCTGGGCAAAGCGGTTGGAATTAAGACTCGGTAAATGGTTTGCCACCTTGTTGCTCCAAGGGCATAAGAGGCATCTTTAAGGCCACCGGGCAGCGCTTTTAGCGAATCATAGGAAACACTTGTAATAGTGGGTAAGATCATGATTGTCAAAACAAGTGTCCCGGATGCCAGGCAAAAACCGGTTCCACCAAAGGTATTTCTCATAAATGGAACAATAACAGATAAACCAATAAAGCCGTAGACAACAGAAGGTATTCCCACTAATAACTCAATAACCGGTTGTAGAAACCTAGATCCTGATTTAGGACTTATTTCTGCCATAAAAATTGCCGCACCGACACTTAAGGGAGTACTGAGAGATACAGACAGTAGAGTTACTGCAAAGGAACCAAAAATAAATGCAAAGGCTCCAAATTTTGGAGTATTCTCATGTTCCGGTTTCCATTCAGTTCCTAATAAAAAATCAAATAAACTTACTCCATCTTTCAAAAAAGTCGATAGGCCTTTGGAAGCAATAAAATAGGTAAGGAAAGTAATAATCATAATACTAAAAAAAATGCAGGAGTAAGTGTAATATTTACCTATGCTTGCAACAATTTTATTTTTAGTGTCATAATATTTGGCGTTTAAAGACGAAACATCTTTTACCTTATCGTTTTCTCTCGTTGTTCTAATCAATATAATCATTCCTTCACATTTTATTTTATGTGGATAATTATAGTATATAAGTAATATACATCCACCATTTAGACAGCACTAAAGAGGAGCAAAAATTTTGAATTTGCCCCCCTTTTAGTACAGTCCAATTATGATATGAATATTAAGTACTAAAATCGATTATTTATTTGTAATCTTGCCACTTGCGTCTCTCTCAACCTTCATTTTTGTGGCAGAAATATATCCGAGTTTTGGAATAATTGTTTCTTGAACCTCGGCACTCATCATAAAGTCAAGGAATGCTTTAGTTAAACCTTCTGGCTTACCTTTAGTATAGCTGTGTTGATATGCCCAGATAGGGAATTTACCGGTAATAACATTTTCTTCTGTTGGTTCAACGCCATCTAATTTTAAAGGCTTTACTGAATCATCAAAATAGGAGAAGGCAAGATAACCGATAGCACCAGGAGTTTCACTAATAATTTTTCTAACTGTTCCGGAAGATTCTTCAGTGATGCCTTCAGCTTCTTCAGCACCGTCAAGAGCATATTTTTTGAAGGTTGCTCTTGTACCGGAGCTCTTAGGTCTGTTAACCAGAGTGATCTTAAGGTCTTTTCCACCAACGTCTTTCCAGTTGGTAATCTTACCGGTGAAAATATCAATTAATTGTTGTTTTGTTAAGTTATCAACACCAACATCTTTATGGGCAACTGCAGCCATACCTACTACAGCAATTTTATGGTCTACTAATGAAGCAACCACTTCTTTTTCTTTTATCTTTTCCTCAGCAAATACGTCGGAGTTGCCGATGTTTGCACCGCCGGAGCTTACCTGACTTAATCCGGTACCACTACCGCCGCCTTGAACCTGGATTTGAGCTTTTGGATTCTTAGACATGAATTGCTTTGCAGCTTCTTCTACCAACGGCTGCATTGCAGTTGAACCAAGAGATACGATAGAGCCGCTAATTTCTTCTTTTTTAGGTTCTTCTTTCTGTGGAGCCTCTGTTTTTGCTGGTCCGGTTTTTTCTGGTTCTGTCTTTGTAGCATTTGAAGAGCAACCTGCAAATACCAAGGAAATTGCCACGACAAGAGTTAAAAGAATCAATGCGGATTTTCTTAAATTCATGGTATTAACCTCCTAAATTTTTTAAATTAATTTTTGAAGTAATTGGACAAACATAATAATAGTTGTCCTTTTTTAAGTGTGTATTAATAGTTTGTTAAGTTTATGTTAAATTTAAACAGACGATATATAAAGATGAGCATTTAAATATTTGAATATTTGGCACTACAACCCATATAAGAATAATGAGGGAAGTAGTATTAAAAAACTTTACAAGTATACAATATTGAAGTATAATTACGTTGATATAAGCGGAAGTTATATATTTATTTTGTCGGAACCACCTGATGTGGATAATACATACTATATGAAATTAGATTTAGGAGCATAATTTTCACATAAGGATTGGTAAAACATTGTATTGACCTAAGAGATTTCCCACATTTAGCAGTAGTTATTTTAAGTATTGGACATATTATAAAGTCTTATGTGCTTATTAAATGAAAGTGCAGCGATCTATTTGCAGTATTTTAAAATTATTGAAAATTGCATGCACATTTTAATGAACTTATAATGAAATCCAAAAAGTGATATGTAATATAATTGATAAGGTGAATTTTTGATGCAATTGAATATATTTAGGAATAAATGGTTGATTGAATATAATATAGGAAAAGCAAAAGGAGTGTAAATATGAGTAATACGAAATTTTCGATTAAGGATCTGAACCTGTTTTATGGAGATTTTCAAGCATTAAAATCAATTAATATGGAAATTCCTGAAAGGCAAATCACGGCATTTATTGGTCCTTCCGGATGTGGAAAATCCACTTTCCTGAAAACTTTAAATCGTATGAATGATCTGGTGGAAGGGTGTAAAATTACAGGAGAAGTAAGACTGGACGGTCAGAATATATATGAAGATGTAGATGTAATTCAGCTAAGAAAAAAGGTGGGATTAGTATTTCAAAAGCCCAATCCATTTCCAATGAGTATATATGATAATATAGCCTATGGTCCAAGGATCCATGGTATTTCCCAGAAAGCCGTATTAGATGAAATTGTAGAAAAGAGCTTAAGGGCAGCAGCAATATGGGATGAAGTAAAAGACCATTTAAAAAAGAATGCCTTAGGATTGTCAGGAGGACAGCAGCAAAGGGTTTGTATTGCAAGAGCTTTGGCGGTAGAACCGGAAGTGTTGCTAATGGATGAACCTACATCAGCCCTTGACCCTATTTCTACATTAAAAATAGAAGACCTGGCTACAGAACTTAAAGAGCAGTATACCATTATAATTGTTACTCACAACATGCAGCAGGCAGGGCGTATATCGGACAATACAGCATTTTTCTTACATGGAGAAGTGGTAGAGTATAACCCGACGGTTAAGATTTTCAGCAATCCTGATGATAAACGTACGGAGGACTACATTACGGGTAGGTTTGGATGATAAAAACAATTGAGAACTAAAAATAGGTGCAATATGTATTTAGGATAATCAAATAAAAATCTGGAGACGGTTTTCTATTCGCTGGTTTTGGCGGGTTTGAAAACCGTCTTTTATTTATTACAATGGAAAATGGCGCAACCATTATACTAGAATCCAGTTGGGCGCTTAATACACTGCAGACTGGAGAGGCCAGAACAACCTTATGTGGGACCAAAGCCGGAGCGGACATGATGGATGGACTGCGCATCAACGGAGTTGAATTTGGCAGACTGTATACCACCACTCCTTCGTTGGACGCCAAGGGTGTTGATTTCTATGATGGCAGTGAGGAAAGTGCCGCCGATATGGAAGCTAGACTTTGGATTGAGTGCATATTAAATGATACAGAACCGGTTGTAAAGCCTGAACAGGCATTAATAGTAACCGAAATACTTGGACTGTCAAGGGGACGGGGTTGTTGACAACACCTCCTAATCTATAGGTTGTCAATAACCCCGTCCCCTTGACACGCCCCCCGTCCCCTTGACACGCCCCCTTGACATGTCCGCCACCATCAAAAAAATAATTGACGAAAAAATAAATTACTGATAAAATAAAATCAGAACTAAACGTTTCGCGATAGAGGTGAGAAAAATAGCAACAATAAGAGATGTAGCTAAATATACAGGACTTTCTATTGCAACCATTTCAAAATATCTAAATGGCGGTAATGTCCTGGAGCAAAATAAGGAACTGATTGAAGAAGCGATAAAGGTTCTGGATTATAAGATTAATGAAATCGCCCGGGGGCTGAAGACTAACCGTACCATGACGGTAGGAATTCTGATCCCGAGTCTGGAAAACATATTTTTTACAAGTATAGTATCCAACATTGAAAACATACTTATACAAAATGGATATAGTGCCATCCTTTGTGATTATCGTGAAGATGAAAAGCTGGAAAAGGAAAAATTCGATTTTCTTATCAATAAGCTGGTAGATGGTATTGTCATGGTCCCCTCCGGCAAAAACATTGAATGCATAAAAGGAGCTATTGAAAAAAATATTCCCATTGTGCTGATAGATAGGATGTTAAAAGGCATTAGCTGTGACGTAGTATTAACCGACAATCTTAATGCGGCTTATGATGCAGCGGAGCAGTTTATTATGAGGGGGCATAAAAAAATAGGCATTATTAGCGGTCCTGAGAATATTTACACTGCGCAGGAGAGACTAAAAGGGTATTTAAGGGTGCATGAAGATTATGCAATGGAAGTTGACCGCAGTCTGATTAAATATGGTGATTATAAAATAGAAAGCGGGTATAAGCTTCTTTTAGAATTAATAGATAATAATCCCCGGCCTACGGCTGTATTTGTTACCAACTATGAGATGACCCTAGGCGCTATCATGGCAATTAATGAAAGGGACATAAAGGTTCCTGAGGAGCTGTCTATCATTGGATTTGATAATATACAAATGGCCAAGATCGTTAAGCCGCCTCTTTCCATTGTTGTCCAGCCAATGCAGCAAATTGGTGAAACTGCTGCAGAGGTTTTATTAAAAAGGCTAAAAGGAGATCGAAGCAATTTTCCTGCAATTTATCGGCTAAAGACCGAGATTCTGCTAAAAGAGTCAGTTAGTAAGCTTACAGGATAAAAAATTTTTTTAACTGCAATGCGAAACGTTTAAAGTTATATATAAGCTTAGAGGGGGGATTGATATCATATGTCACTGATAAACCCATTGTCTTTTATACGAAAGGCACAAGAAAAAGGTGTAGCGATTGCCGCTTTTAATGTCCATAACATGGAGACGATCCAGGCTGTAGTAGAGGGGGCGGCAGAAGAAAGGGCACCTGTTATCATTCAGACGACTCCGGGTACTTTAAAACATGCCGGAATTCCTTTTGTAGCAGCTTGTGTAAAAGAGGCAGCAAAAATCTATGATGTTCCTGTTGCTCTTCATGTAGACCATTGTCCATCTTATAAAATGATTGTCCAGTGTATTCAAAATGGTTACACTTCCGTAATGATTGATGGTGCAGAGCTTCCCTATCAAGAGAATGTTGCTCTGGTAAAAAAAGTGGTTGAGATGGCTCATTTTGCCGGAGTAGCTGTTGAGGGAGAATTGGGGAGGATTGGCGGTACCGAGGACGATATGACGGTGGATGAGCGGGAAGCTACCTTTACCGTACCCGAAGAAGCCAAGGATTTCGTAGAAGCTACAGGTATCGATACGCTGGCAATTGCCATTGGTACTGCCCATGGCGTATATAAGGGAGAGCCGAAACTGGATTTTGAAAGATTATCTGCTATAAGAAATCTTGTAGATTTACCTCTGGTTCTCCATGGAGCATCAGGAGTTCCGGATGACAGCATCAAAGAGGCTGTTAAAAGAGGAATCTGTAAAATAAATATTGCGACAGAGCTTAAGCTTCCTATGGCTCAAGCGATACAGGAGTGTTTTAGAAGTAATCCCAAGGAAAACGACCCAAGAAAATATATGGGGGCAGCAAAGGAAGCTGTAAAGAAAGTAGTGAGGGAGAAAATTCGTCTTTGTAGCTGTAGTGGACTAGCAGATGAAATCAGGGGTGTGTAATTTTCTTTACGGCTTAAAACGAAACGTTTAGCTATAAAGAAAAGATACTATATTTAACGTTAATAATCAATTATAGCAGGCAATAGGCAATAAATTTTTTGATTAATCTGTTACCTGCGTCATTTTATATTTAAAGTGCGAAGTAGTGGGGAGTGAGGAGTGGGGAGTAAATTACCGATCAAGTTCAAAAAACACTCCCCACTGTCCACTCCCCACTATGACACATCATAATTACAAGTTGTAATAATGGAGAGTAATGTTATGGAGAAACTTTTATTGGGAATTGATATTGGAACCTCAGCCTGTAAGGTAGCGCTCTTTGATCTTGAAGGTAAAGTCATTGCCCAATCCACAAAGGAATATCCTGTCTACTATCCGGCACCTGGATATGTAGAACAAAATCCGCAGGAATGGTGGAAAGGAATTTGTGATGCAGTCCGTGAGGCAATTAACACGGCGAAGATTGACCCGAAGCAAATAGCAGGCATAGGAGTAGATGGACAGAGCTGGTCAGCAATTCCTGTGGATAAAGAGGGCAATGTACTGTACAATACGCCCATATGGATGGATACAAGAGCGTCGGAAATATCCAGAAAAGTACTTGAGAAGTATGGACACGATAGGATTTTTGAAATCAGTGGAAACCCTTTTGAGCCGACCTATTCCACGCCTAAAATCCTCTGGTTTAAAGAATACGAACCTGACGTTTATAAGAAAGCCTTTAAGTTCCTGCAGAGTAACAGTTATATCGTTTTTAAGCTCACTGGTATGATGACGCAGGATATTTGCCAGGGGTATGGTCTCCACGTATTTGACATGAAAACAGGAAAATGGGAAGAGGATTTTTGTGATGAACTGGAGATTCCATTGGAAAAACTCCCTGAAATATTTGCCTGCCATCAGGTAGTTGGTGAAGTAACCCAAGAGGCAGCGGGAGCGACAGGGTTGGCAGTAGGAACTCCTGTTGTGGCAGGAGGGTTGGATGCAGCATGTGGTACCCTTGGAGCCGGTGTTATTGAAATTGGACAGACTCAGGAACAGGGAGGCCAGGCAGGAGGCATGAGTATATGTGTAGGTCAGGCCCTGGCCCATCCCAAATTAATCTTAAGCTTTCACGTGGTTCCTGATTTATGGCTGCTGCAAGGTGGTACCATTGGTGGCGGAGGAACCTTAAAGTGGTTCAGGCAGGAATTGGGAGCTTATGAAATACAGAAGGAACAATTAACCGGTATCAATTCATTTAAGATAATGGATGATGAAGCTTCTCAGGTCAAAGCCGGTTCAGACGGACTAATATTCTTACCCTACATGGCAGGAGAAAGATCGCCCATATGGGACAAACATGCAAAGGGCGTTTATTTCGGACTTGATTACAGCAAGACAAGGGCTCATATGATACGTGCTACACTGGAAGGATGTGCCTATGCACTTCGGCACAACTTAAAGACTGCAGAAGAAGCAGGCGTAAAGGTGGATGAATTGGTTGCCATGGGAGGGGCTGCAAACAGCAGGCTGTGGACGCAGATCAAATCCGATGTAACCGGAAAGGTTATTAAGGTGCCGACATCTGATACGGCAACGACTCTGGGTGCTGCAATTCTTGCCGGGGTTGGAACCGGCATGTACCGTGATTTTAAAGAAGCAGTAAATAGAACTATTCACATTACAAGGGTACATGAACCGGATATGAAAGTACATGAAACCTATAAAAAATACTATGAAATCTATCTGGAGATCTATGAAAGACTAAAGGATACTTTTATAAAAAGTGAGGTGGGATAATGAAAGCAGCTGTGTTACATGCAAATGATGATTTAAGATATGAGGAATATCCGACCCCTCGAATCAATGATGGAGAAGTACTGGTAAAAATCAAAGCAACGGGAATATGCGGCTCGGATATACCTCGTGTACTGAGAAACGGTGCCCACTACTATCCGATAGTACTGGGACACGAGTTTTCTGGTGAGGTTGTGGAAGTAGGAAAAGAGATTACAACCATTAAAGTCGGTGACCGGGTAGCAGGAGCCCCTCTTTTACCTTGTTTTAAATGTGAGGATTGTCAAAGGGGCAGCTATTCCCAATGTAAGTTTTACAGCTTTATTGGCTCAAGGACGCAGGGAAGTTTTGCGGAATATGTAAAATTACCTGAAAGAAATGCAGTAAAGTTTGATACAAGTGTTTCTTTTGAGCAGGGAGCGTTTTTTGAACCATCCACCGTAGCACTTCATGGCTTAAACCGCGCCAATTATCATGGTGGTGAAGATGTAGCAATACTAGGAGGCGGCACCATCGGTCTTTTTACTGCGCAGTGGGCAAAAATCTATGGGGCAAAAAGAGTATTTGTTTTTGATATTGATAATGACAGGCTTGCCCTGGCGAAAAAGCTTGGAGCCGATGTAACCATTAATACGCTGGATAGCAATTTTTATGAGATTGCAATGGATTATACCAATAAGAAAGGTTTTGGTTTTGTTTTTGAAACGGCTGGTGTGGATGCAACCATGAAACTGGCTTTTGAACTGGCAGGTAATCGGTCAAGCTTATGTTTCATAGGCACACCTACTAAGGATTTAATTTTTACGCCAAGATTGTTTGAAAACATGAATAGAAAGGAATTTTACCTTACAGGTTCATGGATGTCATACAGTGCTCCGTTCCCGGGTAAGGAATGGGAGCTTACAGCACACTTTTTTGCCACTGGTGCACTAAAATTTGATGAAAGCTTGATCTTTAAAAAAATGCCATTAAGTGAGATTAAAGCGGCATTTGACATGTATAAAACACCGGGAACGGTAAAGGGAAAAATTTTGCTATTAAATGATGCCTAAAAACGCCGTCCATGGCATTTTTCCGGCTTCAATTTCTAGGATTGGTTTATCAACCGCTGAATAGTTACAATACTACTAAATACGTAAAGGAGAGGTTTATAATGGAAAAACAAAAATTCACCATCGCTAGTGATGGAGTAGACCCAAACAAGGTTCCCCAAAGAATCTTATATACCGGAGCTAAAATCCCTGGTGTAGGGCTTGGTACGTTTGGTTCTGACCGCTTCACAGGGGAACAAATTGCAGAAGCCGTCAGAGGTGCGATTTCCGTTGGCTACAGACATATAGATTGTGCTTCCGTATATGGAAATGAGCATTTGATCGGTCCTGTTTTAAAAGAAGCCATGGAAGGCGGTATCAAACGCGAAGAGCTGTGGATTACCTCAAAAGTGTGGAATGATATGCACGGCGAAGGAGATGTCCTCCTGTCATGTGCGAAAACGCTCAAGGACCTGAAGTTGGACTACCTGGACCTGTATCTTATCCACTGGCCATTTCCGAACTACCATGCACCCGGATGTAGTGTTGACTCACGCAGTCCTGATGCTAAGCCATATATCCATGAGAATTATATGAAGACATGGCGCCAGATGGAGAGGCTGGTGGAGATGGGGCTGGTAAGGCACATCGGTACATCCAATATGACGATACCAAAGTTGAAACTGTTACTGAGAGATGCTAAAATCAAGCCGGCATGCAATGAGATGGAGTTGCATCCTCATTTCCAACAGCCAGAACTGTTCAAATACTGTATCGACAACGGTATACAGCCCATTGGCTTCTGCCCTATCGGTTCACCAAACCGTCCTGACCGTGATAAGACAGAGAATGACACCGTTGACATTGAAGATCCTGTCATTGTCAAAATAGCCCAGAGGTTGAATGTCCACCCGGCTGTTGTTTGCATTAAATGGGCGGTTCAACGCGGGCAGATACCGATACCATTTTCAATACGCCGTGATCAGTACCTGAGTAGCCTTCAGTGTACAGTGACAGACCCGCTTACGGATGAAGAAATGAAAGAGATTGAGGGGATTGACAAGAATTGCCGCCTTATCAAGGGACAGGTATTCTTGTGGAAGGATGGCCAGAGCTGGGAAGACCTGTGGGACCTTAATGGAGAGATTACACCTCCGTAATAGGCGCTTCCATCTAAAGTCTTCTCGTTGAAGAAATAAGAAGTAATATGCCAGGTAACATAATGAGTAAAGATATACCTGGGTTCTATTACTTAATCAAATAAAAAATCAATTGTTTAGAGTAAATCTTTATAATGAGCGAAGTTTAAAATTCAATATTTCCTTAATACAAACTTCGCGAATTTCATTGATAACTACATTAATTTATTTCTAATTTTAAAGTGCGTTATCAATATAATTAACCAACTTTAAAACTAAATATTTAGATATTAAAGTTGGTTAATTTCATCGATAACTACATTAATTTATTTTTAACTTTAATATTGGTTATCGATATAACCGAGTTAAGTAAAAAAGGAGAGATTTATATGCTTAAGGGAATACCAGGAATTATATCACCTGAACTTTTAAAAATATTGATGGAAATGGGGCATGGAGACGAGCTTGTAATTGCAGACGGTAATTTTCCGGCTGCAAGCATTGCGAAAAGGCTTGTAAGATGTGACGGACATAATGTCCCTGAACTTCTTGATGCAGTTCTGAAATTCTTTCCGCTGGATTCTTATGCGGAAGCGCCAGTTGCGCTAATGGCAGTTGTACCTGGGGACACTGTTAAGCCTATAATTTGGGATACTTACAAGGAGATCGTAAAAAAGCATGAACCGGTTACCAATAAAATTGAATTTGTTGAAAGGTTTGCTTTCTATGAAAGGGCTAAAAATGCCTATGCAGTTGTAGCAACAGGTGAGAAAGCTTTGTATGCCAATATCATTATCAAGAAGGGTGTAGTTGTTGAATAATCTTAAGACTTGTGTGTTATCCAATGGATTCTCAATAGAACAGGGGGAGTACAATAATCTTAGCTATTAATATGAACCCTGCCATTGATAAAGTTTATGCAGTAGACGATTTTAAAGTAGGAGAAGTTTTTCGGCCGCGGGATATGACGGCAACAGCAGGTGGGAAAGGGTTAAATGTAGCCAGGGTTGCTTGTTTATAATATTGGCACAAGAAAACCTCCGTTGTTTATCTCGGAGGATGAATTGTGCCTTTAATTTTTAGGTTAAATGCCTAAAAATTAAACATTCTTTTGGTTTTGTATATACTTTTGGATTGTTTCAGAAGATACTGTTCCAGCAGTACCAATATAATATCCTCTACTCCATAATCCACTTCCCCAAAACTTGGATTGTTTTAATTTTGGGAAGCCTTTAAATATTTCATTAGCAGATATGCTTTTTAGTTTTCTAACTATATCTACTGGAGCAACAGTTGGTGGAGCAGATATGAAAAGATGAAGATGGTCAGGCATTATCTCTTGTTCAATAAGTTCGTATCCATAGCAATGACATATTACTTTGAAACATTTTGATAATTCATATTCTAATTCATTTCTAAAAATATTATGACGATATTTAGGACAGAAAACAATATGGTAATTGATATTATATTTACTGTGGCTTGTTGTCTTGGTTTGTGTATTTTTCAATGACATATTTCATACCTTCTTCGATTAAGTCGTTAGCATTGACTTTTAATTTAATAGCCAATATTTTAATTTCAGTATATAAATCTTCATCTATTGTTGTATTAATATTTTTTCTTGCCATTTTAAGCACCTCCTAAATAGTACAAATTAATTTTACCACATAGTTGACCATGTATCAATGACATGTTAAAATAAATACATAGATAAAAATGTAAAGGAGGTGAAAAAAGTGAAATTAGCATTCAAATTTAAACCTAAATTAAACGAAGAACAATTAAAGATTATAGAAGAATTATCATTTCATACAACAAAACTCTATAACATAGTTAATTATGATTTAAGAGAAAATGGATTTAAGCCTTATGTTGAAATTGAAAAGATATATAAAAATAATTGGCACTGTGATTATTTACATAGCCATACAAGACAACATTGTTTTAAAGTGGTAGAGCAAAATTGGGAATCTTATTTTGCAAGTATTAAAGATTATAAGGAGAATAAAAGTAAATATAATGGAGTTCCAAAACCTCCAAAATTTAAAAATACAGATAAAAGAAAGAATGAGATTATATTTACCAATCTTGCTATAAGATTTAAAGAAAATAGGCTAATGTTATCTCTTTCCAAAACAGTTCAGAAAAAATTTGAGGTAGAGAGTTTAAATTTTGAGGTTTCAGATAAACTTCAAAGCCTTATAAATTGGGATGAGATACAACAAGTAAGAATTAAGTGGGATAATTCTTTAAAACAATGGTATTTAATTATAATTTACAATAAGCAAGAATTAGAAAAAGCAAAAGAAACTAATGTTATGGCTATAGATTTAGGTTTAGATAATCTTGCAACGTTAACATTTAAAGAAGGTAATCAAAGTTACTTGTTTTGTGGTAAAAAACTTAAAAGTATAAATGCTTTTGTAAATAAGAAAATTTCTTATTATCAAAGTATTGAAATGAAAAAAATAGGTTCTGATAAATTCAAAAATACTAAAATGATTAATTCATTAAGAAGATACAGAGAAAATTATATCAATGATTATCTTCATAAAGTAAGTAAAAATATTATAGATAAAGCAATAGAGCATAATGTTTACAAAATTGTTATAGGCAAAATTGAAGGACTTAAACTAAATATGAATTATAATAAATCGTTTGTTCAAATACCTATACAAAAATTAGTAGAACTAATTAAGTATAAGGCTAAATTACAAGGGATTGAGGTTAAATTTAAGGAAGAGAGTTATACAAGTGGATGCAGTGCTTTCGATTTAGAACCTATAAATAAAAAATACTATAACAAAACTCGTAGAGTAGTTAGAGGACTTTTTAAATCAAACTTTGGATTAGTAAATGCAGATGTTAATGGAAGTTTAAATATACTAAGAAAAGAAGAGAAATGTATTCCCGAAATAGTAAAAACTATGAGGGATAAAGGGAGAGTGTCTTCCCCGTTGAGAGTAAGGGTTGCCTGTTAAGGTGGAAACTTAAATACCAAACCTCTCACGAAGCCACCGTTGCTTGTCTCGGTGGTAGTTCACGCAGGAGCAGGTAATAAACGGAATGACTGCCGGAGCTGTAAAAGGTTAATTGATTTCCATTGTATAACTAACATTTTATTGGAGGTGCTACCTTGAGTCTAATCATTTTCCCAAAAGATTTCATATGGGGTTCAGCGACAGCCTCATACCAAATTGAAGGCGCAGTAAATGAAGATGGGAGAGGAGAATCCATCTGGGACCGATTCAGCCATACGCCCGGTAAAGTAACAAATGGCGATACTGGCGATGTAGCCTGCGACCATTACCACAGGTATAAGCAAGATATAAAGATAATGAAGGAAATAGGGCTTCAAAGCTATAGATTTTCTATCGCATGGCCGAGAATATTTCCGGAAGGTAAAGGCAAAATGAATCAAAAAGGGATTGACTTTTATGACAGGCTGATTAATGAGTTGCTGGAAAACGGGATTGATCCGGCTGTAACGCTTTACCACTGGGATCTGCCGCAAGCTCTCCAGGATTCGGGAGGCTGGTCAAACCATGATACTGCCGATTATTTTGCAGAATATGCTGAGAGCATATTTAAAGTATTAGGTGACCGGGTAAATAAATGGATTACCCATAATGAACCTTGGTGCGTTGCTTTTGCAGGACACCGTCAGGGCAGGCATGCGCCGGGATTTACCGATTTTTCGTTAGCTGTGCAGGTATCCCACCATTTGATGCTGTCCCATGCGAAAGCTGTCCAGGCCTATAAGGCACTCAACAGCAAAACAGGTAAGATCGGTATAACCCTTAACCTCTATCCGATTTATCCAGCTTCTGATTCATTTGAAGATACGGAAACTGCCATGCTGGTTGACGGATATCACAATCGGTGGTTCCTTGACCCTGCGTTTAAGGGGCAGTATCCCCAAGATATGTTGAATTTTTACAAGGAAAAGTTGAATTCCCCTGTTATACAACCGGGTGATATGGAAATTATTGCCGCAAATCCGGCGGAATTCCTGGGAATTAATTATTACTTCAGAAAAGTAGTAAGAAAGGGAAATATTGACCCTGTACTTCTGTTTGATGAAGTTAAACCTGAAGGCCAATACACCGAAATGAACTGGGAAGTGTATCCACAGGGCTTATATGACCTATTGATGAGAATTAAAAAGGATTATAATAATCCGCTAATCTATATTACTGAAAATGGAGCAGCCTTCAAAGACAGTAAACCGATTAACGGTATTGTTGAGGACCAAGACAGGCTGAATTTCCTGAAACAGCATTTTGAAACAACCGCTAAAGCAGTAAAAGAAGGAGTAAATGTCCAAGGCTATTATGTATGGTCGTTAATGGATAATTTCGAGTGGGCTCATGGATATACCAAAAGATTCGGATTAATCTATATAGATTATGAAACACAGGAAAGGATATGGAAAAGAAGTGCACTTTGGTATAAAGATGTTATAAAGAATAACGGGTTTTAATGCTGGAGGGAAATATTAATGAAAGTATTACTAAATGAGCATTGGAAATTGCAATACTTCGAAGACTCAGCTTGTGACCATGAAATTGTATCTACCGATATGAATACTGACAGTTGGTTGGATGTGGATGTTCCCGGGGACGTGCATTCAACGCTTCTAAAGCATGGAAAGATAGAAGACCCATTTTTTTCTACTAATGTTGAAAAATGCCGGTGGATAGAAGATAAAATATGGTGGTATCACAAAGAGTTCATTTTTGATAAAGATAAATATGCCGATAAGACTATTGAACTTAAATTTAATGGATTGGATACTTTTGCTACTGTTTATCTAAATGGAGAGAAGATTGGAAAACATGAAAACATGTTTACCCCTGCTGTTTTTGATGTTACAGAAAAATTAAAACAGGGAGCAAATTATATTGCTGTTAAATTTGATTCAACTATTTCCGTAACCAACAGGAAAAACTACGATAAAATGTGGTATTCTTATAACCGTAACAGGGCCTGGGTAAGAAAAGCTCAGATGAATTTTAGATGGGATTGGGGTCCACGGATTATTACGGTCGGTATATGGAAAGATGTGGAATTGAATATCTATGATATAGCAAAAATAGAAGATGTATTTGTACGTACAGAAAAAGTAGAGAATAATATAGCTGAAGTTTCGATAGATATAAATGCAAAAGCGTTTAAAGAGGATGTAGAGCTCGTAGCAGAAGTTGAACTAATTTATGGCAATGAGAAAATAAATGAAGTTGTACCGATAAGTGATGGTGCATCCTTAAAGTTGAGTGTTACAAACCCTAAACTGTGGTGGACACACGATTTAGGTGACCCCTGCCTATATGACCTTGTTATCAGGTTGAAAAAGCATAATGATGTAATTGATGAATACGTTACAAAATTTGGTATTCGCACATTAGAAGTAAAGCAAAAAGATAGTAAAGGAAACAACAGGTTTACTTTTGTACTCAATGGAGTGGAGTTATTTGCAAAAGGTGCTAATTGGATTCCCGCACATAATTTCATAGGGGCGATAGAAAATGAAACCTATGTTAAATGGGTAGACACTGCCAAAGAATGTAACATGAATATGTTAAGAGTATGGGGCGGGGGAATATATGAAAAAGATATATTCTACCAGGAGTGTGACAAGCAGGGTATTCTAGTATGGCAGGACTTTATGTTTGCATGCTCATCCTACCCGGATTTCGATCATGACTTCATGAATAATGTACGAGAAGAAATTATATACGTAGTAAAAGCTCTTAGAAATTATGCATGCCTTGCCATATGGTGCGGCAATAACGAGATACAGTGGATTCATGGCCAAAAAATGCCTGAACTAAAAGATATGAGGCTGTATGGAGAGAAGATATACCATGACCTCATGCCGGAGTTATTGTCCAGCCTTGATCCTACAAGATTATATTGGCCGAGTTCTCCATTTGGGGGTAATGACCCCAATAGTGATGAAGAAGGGGATAAGCATAATTGGCAGGTTTGGGCGGGGCAAGTATATCCACACAAGCAAGGTGAACCAATGCGTCAGGATAATACGCCATCGGGAATTTCATTTAAAAGGTTCACACAAGATATGGGTAAATTCATATCGGAGTTCGGTATGCATGCCGCCCCTGTGCTTGAAACACTCAAAGACTGTATTCCTGAAAAAGATTTATATTATGGAAGTTTTGAGCTGAGGTATAGAAACAGGGATAAGAGGCCGGACAGAGGAATATTGTTAATGGAGGACTACACCGGTTTACCTTCTGATTTGAATGAATATATAGACTATTCTATGTTAGCGCAAGCAGAGGGACTAAAATTCGGAATTGAGCACTATCGTAGAAGAAAGCCGGAATGCAGCGGCGCGCTGATATGGCAGCTTAATGATTGTTGGCCTGTTTTAAGCTGGAGTATTGTAGATTTCTATCTTAGACCTAAAGCAGGATTCTACTACACCAAGAGAGTATTCAAACCCATCTTGCTATCATTTAAAGAAGAGGGTTCTGATATCGTCTCATTATGGGTTACCAATGATACATTAAATGAGTACGCAGACACGCTGGAGGTTGGACTCAAAGATTTCTTCGGAAACACTGAGTATTATGAGCAGATACCGGTGGTTGTTCCAGCAAATGTGTCCGTTAAAGTGAAAGAATTCTCAAAAAATAGATTAAATGTAACGTATACGAATTTTGAATTCCTATATGTAACTCCTAATAATGATAGTATTGATTCCAATATCATGTTTTTTAAAGACTATAAGGATTTGAATTTGCCGCCTTGTTCCTTGCATACTGAGATTAGGAATCTATCAGATAACAAAAAAGAATTAAAGATAAAGACTGACAATTTTGCGAAATTTGTTAAAATCCAATATCTTATCGACGACATGAAGGTAAGTGACAATTACTTTGACCTTATGCCTGGACAAGAGAAAGTTATTATAATAGAAAGTATAAAAAATAGTATTGAGCAGTTAAACATAAAAGTAGCAGCACTAAATAGTACGAAGAGAAATAATTGAGAAATATAAAAATATTTTAGTTAAAATAACAAAAAAATCCCCAACAAAAGAAGGAATTTTATAATAAATGTAGAATATATATAATACTAGATAAAAATAGATAAAAAACTTAAAAGTTGGGGGAATGTTTGTGTCAAAGACTCAGGTTAGAAAGTCTGTAGCCATTTTTGTTTTGCTTGCTTGTTTCGTTTCTTTACTCACAGCGTATAAGATTGTATGGTCGCCACAAAACTTACCCAATCGAAATATTACATTAAAGAAAACGTCGTTGTAGAAGATAAAATAAGGCATATAAAAAGTGTGTGCGGTTATCCGCACACACTTTTTATAGAGGATGTAAAAAATTTAGTGTATAGATGATTAAATATCTCCTTCTTGGCAAGAATTAGAAATAATTAAAGCTAAGGAGGAGATTCTTTATGTCAACATTAACAAAAGAACAGGTTAGAGATATTATCAAAGGGAACAACTTTCAAAATGTAGGAGATATCAGTTCCTATCTAAAAGATATCTTCAAGGACCTTATTCAAGAAATGCTTGAAGCTGAAATTGAAACACAATTAGGATATTCCAAGAATGATATCAAGAATAAAACCACTGATAATAGCCGTAATGGATATAATCAAAAAACGATAAAGAGTGAATTTGGAGAGATACCCATCCAGATACCAAGAGACCGTAATGGTGAGTTTGAGCCTAAAATTATTCCTAAGTATCAACGTAATGTATCAGGCATTGAGGAAAAGGTTATCTCGCTTTATGCCAGAGGTATGTCAACCAGGGACATAGAAGAACAAATTAGAGAAATCTATGGTATTAACCTTTCAGCCGAAATGGTAAGTAAAATTACCGAAAGGATTGTGCCTGAGATCAGAGAGTGGCAGCAAAGACCCCTAGAACCAATATATCCATTCATATTTATGGATGCCATCCATTATAAGATTCGTGATGACGGACGTATTCTTAATCGTGCAGCTTATGTTGTGCTAGGTATAACAGTAGACGGGACTAAAGATATTTTAGGTATATGGATAGGTGAAAACGAAACCTCTAAGTTCTGGTTGGGTGTAATGAATGACCTTAAAAACAGGGGTGTACAGGATATTTTACTGTTTTGTGTAGATGGTCTTACAGGTCTAAAAGAAGCAATAAATGCTGCCTATCCCAAAGCAGAAGTACAAAGGTGTATTATTCATCAACTGCGCAATTCCTTTAAATATGTATCCTATAAAGATCTTAAGGAATTTAGTAAGGACTTTAAAGGAGTATACAATGCTATCAATGAAGAAGCTGCTTTAGAGAAACTCTATCAACTTAAAGACAAATGGGGAAAAAGCTATCCTTTTGCAATACGCAGTTGGGAAAACAACTGGGATGTATTAAGTCCATTTTATAAGTTTCCTGATGAAGTACGCAAGATTATCTATACGACTAATATTATAGAAGGTTTGCATCGACAATATAGAAAAGTTACAAAGTCCAAGACAATGTTCCCGTCAGATGCTTCGCTGGAAAAGATGCTGTATCTTGCATCAAAGAACGTAATGCAAAAATGGACACAGCGTTATAGGAATTGGGATAGAGTACTAAGCCAACTACTGATCCTCTTCCCGGGGCGGCTGGAAAACTACATGTAGAGCAGTTCCCCCACCGCCCCCAAGGGCCCCTTCTTTCTTTTCACGAAAAAAGAAAGAAGCAAAGAAAACCGGTGCTCATTGCCGCACGGGCTAGACCTCACAAAATTGATCTTTGACAAGAACATAAAATACACCATTTTACAAAATTATTGCCAAAATTATTCAAATGTATGCATAAACTTGAACAAAATTGGCAATACTATCTAATGTAAAGATGTACTTGTAATATTCTGTAAACTAAATGAATATCTAAACCTCTTGCTTAAGAAGGACTTAGATAAATCAAATACACTTAATTATTTACATTCCCTTTTTATATGCCTTTTGAATCATATTTTTAATTCCCTGTACTCCTTAGGACTGCAGCCGGCATACTTTTTAAAATTATAGAAAAAGTATTTGTAGTCGTTATATCCTACTTTTTCGGCAATTTCATATGTTTTTGCTTTAACATCCCTGAGCAAAAGCTTTGCCTTTTCAATTCTAAACTGATTGAGCCATTCGGTGAAATTTTCTCCTGTTTCTTCCTTAAAAACTCTACTAAAATAATTAGGAGTTACATAAGTCACTTTAGCAATATCAGCGAGTGCAATATTTTCATGGTAATACTGCTCAATATACTGTATTGCAACTGAGACGATATTCTTATATTTTTGGGTTTTATTATCTTGTATTAGAAATATAAATTTATCAAAAAGATTTTTTAACCAGCTTTTTAAATCTTCTATAAACTCATACTTTTCAATTTCAATATGGGGGTAAAAATTATTACTCAGGCTTTTTTCAACATTAATGCCCATTTCCTCTAACGTACTTATGGACATGATAATCAGCCGTATGCAAATATTTTTAATTTCATTATAGCCTGCCGGAGAATTTATAAATCTGGAAAATATTTTATCGATTATTTCATCCAACTTGCTGGTATTTAGTGATTTCAATTGGGTTAATAATTCCTTTTCCTCCTCTGTAGGGTATAATAAAGGCATGGAGGAAGCATTACTATTAACTGTATTAATGTGAATAATACTTCCTTTTCCTCTAAACGCTTTATTTCTCATAGCAATAAGTGCTTCTTTATATGACTCAGAAATTTTGGTGAGACTTTTATACGCATTTCCTAACCCAATTGTTAATGATAGGTCAAGGTGGTTTGCTGCATGATATTGAATTTCCTTACATGCCTCAATTGTCCATAATTTATTGTGATTGTTTATATTTATCAAGCCTATCAAGTAATCGAATTCGCTATAGAAGACAAGTGCAGAAGCTTTTGCTTTAAATATTTCTTCCGAAATATTTAAAACAGCAAATTTCATGGCTTCTTTGTCTCTAGCCGGCAAATCCTCAGTGATTAACACATAGTCGTCAATATCAATTACAACGATTTGATATTCCGGGCCGGATAGGTCTAGTTCCAATGTAGTTGCTTTTTGAATGATTGTATTATAATTGTTATATTCTCCTTTTAATATACTATTCATAAAATTCGATTTGATAAGTTGAAAATTAGCATTAAAAGCTATGTTTTTAGTAATTTCTTTGCTTTTTCTTTCTTGCTCCTTAACAATTTCTTCTTTTAATTTTAGAACCAGACTAATTAGTTCCTGAGCGCCTGCCGGTTTGAGAAGGTAGTCGCGAGCCCCGAGACGTACAGCTTCCCGAGCATAGGCAAAATCATCATAACCACTCAGGATGACTACTCTTGTGCCTGGCAGTTGTTCTTTTAACAGTTTTGAAAATTCCAATCCATCCATAATAGGCATGCGGATATCTGTCAGCACAATATGAGGCTTAAGTTCAAGTGCTTTTGTCAAGGCTTCCTTACCATTACTTGCTTCCCCGACAACTTCAATATCGTATGCTTGCCAGTCTATAGAAGTAATAATACCTTTCCTGATGAATGGTTCATCATCTACTATCATTATATTGATCATTTCAACCTTCTCCTTTTACATATGGCTGGGTAACAACTACCTTAGTTCCCATACTGGGAATAGTGTAAAACTTAAGGCCATATTCTTCACCAAAGTAAAGTTTTATTCTATCATTTACATTCTTTATTCCAAATCCGCGATTATTATCTTCAACCTTTTGAAGCAATTCATTTATCTCTTTTTCATCAGCACCGTTTCCGTCATCGGTGATGATATATAATAATTTATCGCCATGTCTTCGGATAGATACATCAATCTTACCTGATTCACCCTTTTTTTCAATTCCATGATAGATTGCATTTTCTACTAAAGGTTGAATAACTAATTTTACTACTCTACAATCTAGAGTTTCCTCCGATACATTGATAGAAAAGTCTATCATGCCTTCATATCTTTTTTGCTGAATAATGATATAGTTTTTAAGGTGTTCTACTTCATTTTTAACAGTGGTAAATTCACTTCCCTTATTCAAGCTTAATCTGAAAAGCTTGGAGAGGGCTTCAACCAGTCTGGAAGTTTCAAAAGCATTTTCCATTCTTCCCATCCAGTATATGGTATCCAGCGTATTATAGAGAAAATGAGGGTTAATCTGTGCCTGGAGAGCTTTCAGTTCTGCTTCTTTCTGCTTTATTTGCGCTACATACACCACATTCATAAGTTCTTTAAGACGCTTAGACATCTTATTAAAGCTGCTGCCAAGCAGGGCAATTTCGTCATTTCCGCTTATATCTATGCTGACGTCGAAGTCTTCATTTTCCAAGCTGCCCATCAATATTCGGACTTGTTTTAAGGGGCCAAGTACTTTTATAGTAAATATGATTACGAATATAAGACATATGATAAAGCTTGTTATAATTCCAAGCAACATAACCCGTTGTATAACAATATTTTCTTTGAGCAGTTCTTCCAGTGGTACGAGATTAATTAGTGTCCAGCCGGTAACATCGATATGATAATATGTGACTAGAAAATCCTGATCATTCAATTTGACTTTATAATAACCATCTTTTGCAGTGTCTGTCATATTATTGACCAACTCGTTTTGAAGCAGATTCCCCAGTACATCTTTATTTAAGGCGGAGATAATTTTACCTTGAGCGTCTATGATAAAAAAGTCACCTTTTTCACCGATGATCTTGTCTTTATATATATTTGAGATTTGTCCCTCGTCAATGTTGATTTTCATGATTGCAAGCTTATTAGATATATTGTTGATATCATTCATTATTCTTACGAGGGAAAAAACGTTTGTTGTAGTGTTATCATAATTGACGATTTCATCAGATATCCATAAACGTCCGCCTCTTAATTCAATAATTTGTTTTTTAATGCTTTCATCCATCTGATAGTTAATTCCTTTGGAATCAATGGTAATACCATTAAAGCCTTTTATATATACTGAATGTATATATTTTTTGGAATTAAGCAGGTACATTACTGTTTGTTGAATTTTGATGTTATACTTATGAATATTTTCACGCGGTTCATTTTCAGATAGTTTTAAAAAATCCCTTATTTGCTCATTTTGCAGTAAGTGCAAAGAGGTATCGTTGACATCTTGTAAAATGAGCTCAATACTGTTAGCGATCTGCCTAACGGTATTTAGGTTTGACAGACTGACTTTGTTTTGGAGGATTTCTGATGATTTTACATAAGAAATACTTCCTACCGTCAAAAGCGGAACTATTATTAAAACAAGCGAAAATATTGCCACCTTATATTGAAGACTAAAGAATTTTTTTTGTAAAATTCTTATCACCTCATAAGTACTTTTTTATTTATTTATATTATACATTATAGACGATTAAAGAAAAAGATAATAATTGTACCAGATGTGTTAAAAAATATTATTGCTCTCAAAAACAGAAAAATTGTATAATATTTCTGATGTTTTTATAGAATTATCCCCTTTCTATTTAGTATTATAATACTTACAATAAGTATATAAAAAACTTAGGGCCCTATCATTAAAAATTATATAACAGAGGAGGAACATTCATGAAAAAAAATATTTTAAAGCTTTTATCTATTGTTATTGTGTCATCAATGCTGCTGACTTTTGCAGGTTGTGGCGTAAAAAAATCAGAGAAAACTGAACCTGAATCTGGCAAGCAAAGTGTTGATGGGAAAAAAGAGCCTGTAAAATTAACCTTTATAAACTATTTCGTTAGAGACAATCTAGCTGGCAATGGTAAAGCATTTGTAGCTGCAATGGAAAAATATAAGGCAGATAATCCTAATATTACGATTGAAGAAGAAATACTTTCTCCTGATGCTTATGAAACAAAAATTAAAACATTAGCAGCAGCGAACGAATTACCGGATTTATTTTTATTGAAGGGATCAATGCTTTCTACTTTTATTGAAAATAAACTTATAAATCCTCTAAATGATTTATTGGATAAAGATCCTGAATGGAAAAATAGTTTTAAAGAAGGAGTATTTGATGATTTTACAATTGATGACAAGATTTATGGTATTCCATTCCAGATGATGAGCACACATGCAATTTATTATAATAAAAAGATATTTGAAGAAGCTGGTTTTACAGCATTTCCAAAAGACTGGGATGAATTTAAGGATGCAGTTACAAAAATAAAAGCAAAGGGTTATGTACCAATAGCATTAGGGAATAAAGGAAAATGGGTAGCAGAATCCTGTATCTTAAGTGCTTTGGGTGATAGATTTACAGGTACTGATTGGTTTTTAAGCATAAAAGAAAAACAAGGAGCAAAATTTACAGATCCTGAATTTGTAAATGCATTATCTGCTTTGCAAGAGCTTGCAAAAATGGGTGCCTTTAACACGGATATGAACAGTATTGACAATGAACAGCAAAGGACTCTTTATTATAATGGGAAAGCTGCCATGTTTTTTGAGGGTGGATGGGCTGTTAGCCAAGTGGTTGCCGATGCCCCAAAAGAAGTTATTGATGCAACAGAGTTAACCATTCTTCCAGCTGTTAAAGGTGGAAAAGGAGATTCGAAGGCTATTTCAGGAGGAGCCGGATGGGCATACAATATGAACAGTAAATTAAATGGAGTAAAAAAAGAAGCGGCAGAAGCTCTGTTAAGAGCATTAATGAATAAGGATGTTGCTAAAATTGCTGTTGAAAATAATGCTATGCCTGCTGTTAACCCTGATAGCTACGATAAAAGTAAATTATCTCCTCTGGCAGTAAAATACGTCGAGTTGATTTCAAATACTAAAGTAGTGCCGGTATACGATGTTCAGCTCACACCTCCTGTAATTGAAGTAATGAATAGTGGATTACAAGAACTTCTTATTAATGTTGTATCTCCAGAAGACCTTGCAAAAAAGATTCAGACAGAGTATGAGAAACAGTAATATAAATAAATATGCTATGAGTGTAGAGAAAAATTAAAAATTAAATAATCTGATTAAAAAATTTTAAAATTAATGTATAAGAGTGTTCTCCGAGAGAGATTACTCTCGGAGAACTTTCAATAAGGAGTTTTAGCAATGAATAGTAGATTAATTAGACCAAAAGCACACATTTTAATAGCATTTTTATTACCAGGTATACTTATATATTCCTTTATTGTTATTTTTCCGCTGTTTTTATCTTTTAGATATAGTTTGTTTGACTGGTCCGGCGGGGCAAATATGAAGTTTGTCGGACTGCAAAATTACATGACTTTGCTCAAAGATATAGATTTTTGGTTTGCATTCAAAAATAATATAATTATTACAGTCTTAAGTATTATTGGACAGATAGGTATTGCATTTATTATTTCTGCACTATTAATGTCTAAGTTATTAAAGTTTAAAGAATTCCATAGAACCGTTATTTTCTTGCCTGTTGTTATATCTGCTGTAGTAGTAGGTTTTCTTTGGACAATTATTTATAATAAGGATTTGGGTTTATTAAACTGGTTTTTAAAAGCTCTTCACCTGGAATCTCTAATATTACCATGGCTTGACGATCCTCGTTATGTTATTTATACAGTTACCATCCCTATTATCTGGCAGTATATCGGTTTTTATTTAATCATTTTTATGGCTGCCATACAGAGTATCCCAAAGGATATCTTTGAAGTAGCCGATATTGACGGTGCTACTGGAATAAAGAAGTCCTTGTATATTACTCTCCCGCTCCTATATGATACATTGAAAGTAGCAATTATGCTGTGCATTTCGGGAAATATGAAGGTATTTGACCATATTTATATCATGACCGGTGGAGGTCCCGGGAAAAGCTCCATGGTAATGGCACAGCATGCCTATAATAATTCGCTTATCATGTTTAAGCTTGGGTATGGAAGCACAATTTCCATTGGCATTTTGTTTCTAAGTCTTACCCTCATCCTTTTGAGTAGAAAGATAATGGGAGGTAACAAGAATGAAGCATAGCTTGATAATAAAAAAAATATTAGGCTTTTTATTAAATATAGTGATGATGTTGTTTTCTTTTACATGTATTTTTCCATTAATATGGATGATGTATTCATCCCTTAAGACGCAAAAGGAATTTTCATTAAATATCATTTCAATGCCATTAAAACCTCAATTTGATAACTATATTCAAGCGATTAAAGTAGGTAAAATGCAGATTTACTTCTTTAACAGCTTGTTCATCAGTATTATTTCAGTAATAGGCATTATAATCATTGCATTTATTACCGGATATTTTTTATCACGGTATCAGTTTAGGGGGCGCAATTTTTTATACGTGTTTTTTTTATCCGGAATGCTGATACCAATCCACAGCCTTCTTATTCCGGTTTTCATCCAGTTTAAGTGGCTTGGGTTTCTGGATAAACGGTTTACGCTTATATTGCCGTATATAGCTTTTGGACTTCCTATGGCGGTGTTTTTGCTGGAGAGCTTTATAAAATCCATTCCTGTAGAAATTGAAGAGGCAGCAGTAATAGACGGCAGCCCCATTTTTACCACCCTTATGAGAATTATTTTGCCCATATGCCGTCCTGTTATCTCAACAGTATTGATTTTGTCATTTTTAAATGCATGGAATGAATTTCCTTTTGCACTTATCCTTGTAAAAAGTCAGAAATTAAAGACACTCCCGGTAGGATTGACCAATTTCAACGGTCAATATTCAGTCAATTATACTCAGCTAATGGCAGCACTGGTGATCGCTGTCCTGCCAGTTATTATTATTTACCTTTTATTCTATAAAAAGATAATACAGGGAATGACAGCAGGAGCGGTGAAGGGATGATGTGGCAGTCATCCCTTTTCATAATTGTGCGCCTGTATGGGTGACAGCTCAGTGGTGAAAGTTAAGGGATTTATGAAGGGTTAAATATTCTCCAACTCATCCATCCACAGCCTATAGCTCGCATCGCTCGGCATACGCCAGTCACCTCTCGGTGAGAGGTTGATGGAACCTACTTTAGGTCCGTCCGGGAGGCAGGACCTTTTAAACTGCTGCGTAAAGAAACGGCGGTAGAATACTTTCAACCATTTCTTTATTATTTTCGTTGAATATTTATCTTTAAATGCAATCTCAGCCAGAAATAAGACCTTGGCAGGTTTGAATCCGAATCTTACAACCTGGTAAAGGAAAAAGTCATGAAGTTCATAAGGACCCACGATGTCTTCAGTTTTTTGGTCAATTTCCCCCTTCTCATTTGCAGGCAGCAGTTCAGGACTTACAGGAGTATCCAGTATATCCAGTAAAGTTTCCCTGGAACTCTCGTCAACCAGGTTTTCAGCAACCCATTGTACCAGGAAGCGTACAAGAGTTTTTGGGATTCCTGAATTCACTGCATACATGGACATATGGTCGCCATTATAGGTAGCCCAGCCTAAAGCCAGTTCTGACAGGTCACCGGTACCTATTACCAGTCCCTTTTCCTTGTTGGCAATATCCATGAGAATTTGTGTACGCTCCCTTGCCTGAGTATTTTCATAAGTTACGTCACATATTCCGGGATCATGGCCGATATCCTTAAAATGCTGCATACATGCATCCTTTATATTAATTTCTCTAACTGTTACCCCCAAGGACTTCATAAGATTAAGGGCATTATGATAAGTACGCCCTGTAGTTCCAAAACCAGGCATCGTGATACCTATAATATTTTTTCTATCCATATTCAACCTATCAAAGGTTTTTACGGTTACCAAAAGTGCCAGGGTAGAGTCCAGACCGCCTGAAATTCCGATGACGGCAGTCTCGGACCCGGTATGGCTGATACGCTTTGCCAGTCCTCCTACCTGAATGGAGAATATCTCTTCGCACCTTTGGTCTCTTTCAGAATTACCTCGAGGGACAAAGGGATGAGGATCTACTTTTCTGTGAAGAGAACGAATGTCGGCATTCTTTAAATGACAGTTCACTACCTTATAGTTTCTATTCAGATTAATATTGCTTCCCATAAGTCCCATAAAGCTGGTAGCTTTCTGCCTGTCAGAGGCTAAACGGTCTATATCAATTTCATTAATAATAAGCTGTTCTGATTCACAAAAACGCTTTGATTCCGAGAGGACAGAGCCATTTTCAGCAATAATTGCATGACCGGCAAAGACGACATCTGTAGTAGATTCCCCGCCGCCGGCTGAAACGTAGACATAACCTGCCATACAGCGTGCTGATTGCTGCTTTACCAGCTCTTTTCTATATTCATTTTTAACAATTACTTCGTTACTAGCCGAAGGATTAAATATTACATTTGCACCATGCAGGCAGTGAAAGCTGCTGGGAGGAATAGGGACCCAGAGGTCTTCGCATATTTCCACTCCAAAGCAGAATTTTCCGTCTTTAAAAAGTATGTTTGGACCAAAGGGCACATTCTGGTTGCAAAAGACGATGGAATCACTTATTGCATTCACAGAAGATGCAAACCATCTTTCTTCATAAAATTCACTATAGTTTGGTATGTAAGTTTTAGGAATTGCACCTAAAATCTTTCCAGCTTGTAAAACAACTGCACAGTTAAAGAGTTGGCTGTCAGCTCTAACAGGTAAACCAATAATAATAATAATCTGGGTGTTCTGAGTAATATTAAGAATTTCACCAAGCTGTTGTTCTGCATTATCCAGCAGCAAGTGCTGGTGGAACAGATCTGCACAAGTATAACCTGTGATGGAAAGCTCGGGGAATGCAATTACCTGCACATTGTTTTTTACAGCTTCGTTAACCAGATAAATAATTCTCCCGGCATTATATTTGCAATCTGCTACTTTAAGGTCAGGAACAGCCGCTGCTACTCGAATATATCCATAATCCATATTTTTTTCAACTCCTGTTAAACGGAAATAGCATAAAATATATACCCTATTATTATAATATTGTTTGACTAAATATAGTTTATAATTAAGCAACTTTAAAGTAAATATTATGATTTAAAGTTGCTTAATTTCATCAATAACTGCATTAATTTATTTTTTAATTTTATACTGGTTATTGATATAATATCATAAAACAAATTTTACAACCAGCCCTTCAGTACAAAACAATGTATTTAAATGTGTATTATTTACGTGACTAAAAGGCTGGCAGCTCTTTTGTTTTTAGCCAACAATCTCCATGAAAATTACCTGCTTTATTTGGTAATGCTAATAATAAAAAAACTTATAAAAAGGAGTGTATTTTTATGGACGAGATAGAAAATATAAATCTTTATTCGGTTATAAAAGAAGTGGAAAAGTATGAAGACGGTGAAAACAAGTTAAGCAATACGTTTACAGACATGCTAAAGAATGAAATAGATGCAACTGACGAGCAAGAGGTATATAATAATATACGTAATCTGATTTATAAATATAAAGACGAAGAGAAATCCCTGGAAATTATTGATGAGGTTGTAGAGGCACTGTCCGATGGAGCGAAATTATCAGAAATATTCCTTATTGCCAGGGATGAAATTGAGCACCCTACGCCTGTCAATGTAATGAATCTGGATGAATTTAACACTCTGGAACATTAAATTTAACTTTTTGTGCTAGCTAAATTATATGGAAAGAACGTTGTGAAAAGGCTTAGAGTCTGTTAATGCAGCGGAGGAGAAGTCGCATCACCTGTTTGAGCGATAGCGAGTTTGATGCGACCCGGAGCAAATTTACAGACTCTTAGCCTTGAAACTCAGTGATTGGAATATAATTTAGCTAGCACAATGCGTTAAATTTAATAAAAATTTAATATATTATTTACAAAAACATGGTAATATAGTATTGGAAAGTCATAAGTACCAAAAACTTTTACATTAAATTTTTACATTATATAATGAGGGGAGTAACAATGTATTTCTGTGACTATCACATGCATTCGAGTAATTCAACTGACGGAAAAAATTCCGTCATAGAGATGTGCCAAAAAGCAGCAGAAATAGGTTTGAATGAAATTGCGATTACAGATCATTTTGAGCCTGTTGAGGGGAATGAGGAATATAAACAATATAATCCTGAATATTATATATTTGATGTTATGAAGGCACGGGCAGTTTATAAGAATAAACTAAAGATAAAAACGGGAGTGGAACTGGGGCAGCCCCACATGTACCCTGAGTATAGTACCAGGCTGATAGAGAGCTATCCCTATGATTATGTACTGGCTTCGGCACATAAAATACCCGGAGATATAGATGTAGGGGAGATAGATTATAAAAATGCAGATGTAAGATATTACTGCAAACAATACTTAAGACAGTTAAAAAAACTTGCACAGTGGAACAGGTTTGATTGTATCGGGCACCTGGACTTACCAAAACGTTATGCTGCAATCCATGGAATTGTCATTTCTCTGATGGAATACAGGGAAGACCTGGAAGAAATATTTAAAATATTAATACAGAATGGTAAAGGAATAGAAATCAATACGTCAGGGTTAAGACAGCATTCGAAATCCTGCCTGCCTTCGTTAGATATTGTAAAATTGTACAGGTATATGGGTGGTGAGGTAATAACCGTAGGCTCTGATGCCCATTCTGCTGCTGATGTAGGCAAAGGAATTGAAGAAGGAATTGAAATTGCAAGAGAAGCAGGTTTTGAATACATTACTGTATTTAACAACCGGAAGCCGGAATGGAAAAGAATAGCACAAAGTAAATCTAACTTTGCTGTTTATCAGCAACAGGACAGGATGGCACAGTAAGAGACCTTGCATGAAAGAAAAAAGATAAGAGATATTTTCGACATCCTGGAATTAGTGTATAATGTGAAATTTTAGGTGAACACGAAGTTGCTATCCGAAGTTTAAGACGGCGGCCAGTTTAACCGTTTGTTTAGTTTTATTGTGAAGGTAAACAAATTTGTATACAAAATGCTTTACAAATTGAAAATATTGGAGTATACTTATTGATAAAGAGCAATGAAAATTAAATAATGGCAGCTAGGGGTGCCATATGGCTGAGAAGGAGAAATCCTAACCCTCTGAACCTGATGTGGTTAGTACCACCGTAGGGAAGCAAGCATATGAGTTGATAATTGATAATAAGGCTTACCTTCGGGTAAGCTTTAATTTTTTGTATTGGGGGGAGAGGAAAAATGGTTATAACGCTTAATGGTAAAAAGGAAACATTGGAAAATGAAATGAGCCTGCTTGATTTGCTGAAATCAAAAGGAATCGATCCTAACACTGTCGTTGTAGAACATAATTATGATATTATCGGAAAAGAAAACTGGGGCAACATTATGTTAAAAGAAAACGATGTCCTGGAAGTTTTAAGGTTTGTAGGAGGGGGTTGACGATATGAATGATAAACTGGTCATTGGCGGGAAAGAATTGGACAGCCGTTTGTTCGTTGGAACAGGCAAATATTCTTCTGATGCACTTATTCCCGAGATTTTAAAAAAGTCTGGAGCCCAGGTAATCACTGTCGCTCTTAGAAGAATAGATTTTGATTCAGAAACAGATAATGTTTTAAATTACATACCAAAAGACATTCAGTTGCTTCCCAACACATCCGGGGCAAGAAATGCCCAGGAAGCAATAAGAATTGCAAGACTTGCCAGGGCGGCCGGTTGTGGTAACTGGATTAAAATTGAAGTCATTTCAGATAATAAATATCTTCTTCCCGATGGTTATGAAACGATTAAAGCTACAGAAGTACTGGCAGCTGAAGGATTTGTAGTACTTCCTTATATCAGTCCCGACCTCATGGTAGCAAAGAAGCTGGTAGAAGCAGGAGCAGCAGCTGTAATGCCTTTGGGTGCCCCCATCGGTACCAATAGAGGGTTGAAAACAAAAGAGCTGATCAGGATTCTAATTGACGAAATTCCGCTTCCCATCGTTGTAGATGCAGGTATTGGTAAACCTTCAGATGCATGTGAAGCGATGGAAATGGGAGCGGCAGCATGTCTATTGAATACGGCAATAGCCAGCGCAAGCAATCCTGTCCTGATGGCCGAAGCCTTTGGTAAAGCAGTAAGTGCAGGCAGACAGGCGTATTTAGCCGGCTTAGGTGCTACAGCGGATTATGCGAGGGCCTCATCTCCACTGACGGGATTTCTACACGAGTAGATATTAATGCATAAAAAGAAGGAATGACGAATGAGCTTTTACAATGAATATTTAGCATATAAAGATTTTAAATTTAATGATTTTTTTAAAAGTGTTACTGACTACCAGGTGCAAAGTGCTATAAACAAAGATAAACTGACAGTATTGGATTTTTTGGCTTTACTATCTCCAAGGGCTGAAAAATATCTCGAAGAGATGGCACAAAAAGCGCATACGCTTACAATACATAACTTCGGTAAGACCATTTTGCTATATACGCCTTTATATTTGTCTAATTATTGTACTAACCAGTGCCTGTATTGCGGATTTAATACTAAAAACAAAATACAAAGAAAGCAGCTCACACTGGATGAAGTTGAAGCTGAAGCAAAAGCAATTGCTGCTACAGGATTAAAGCACATCCTGATTCTTACGGGAGATGCAAAAAAAATAGCTTCTCTGGAATATCTCGAAGATTGTATTGAGATATTAAGAAAATATTTTACTTCCATAGCGATAGAAATTTACGCGCTGGAGGAAGAGGAATATGCGCGGCTCATAAAAGCAGGCGTAGATTCATTCACTATATATCAAGAGACGTACAATGAAGGACTATACGACCAGCTTCATTTGAAGGGCCCCAAAAAAGACTATAGATTCAGATTGGATGCTCCTGAGAGGGCGTGTAAAGCTTTTATGCGTTCAGTAAATATAGGTGCACTCCTGGGGTTGGACAAAGAGTGGCGAAGGGAAGCTTTTTTTACAGGCTTACATGCTAATTATCTTCAAAATCGCTATATGGAAACAGAGATTAGCCTGTCTTTACCTAGAATAAGGCCACATGTGGGAGGTTTTCAGCCTAATTGTATTGTCAGTGATAAAAATATGGTCCAGATAATGTTAGCTTTCCGGTTGTTTATGCCCAGGGCAGGAATTACCATCTCTACGAGAGAAAATGCACAATTTAGAGATAATATTATCCGGTTGGGTGTAACAAAAATGTCTGCCGGTTCCAGCACGGCAGTGGGAGGGCATACGCAGCAGGAAGAAAATACAGGACAGTTTGATATATCTGATGAGCGAAGCGTTCAGGAAATGAGAGAAGCAATTTTACGGTTGGGTTACCAGCCTGTATTTAAAGACTGGCAAACCATTTAAGATTCAGATTAATAGAAAATAGTGGGGAGTGGACAGTGAGGAGTAAAACCAAAACCGCTAAAAAAGTCTGGTTTAGCAGTGAGAAGGAATGCGGCTTGGGTACGGTTCGAAACTGCTGAAAAAGTCATGTTTGCATAGTAAGAAGGGAGGCGGCTTGGGGACGGTTCGTCTGTCGCATGCGGTTTTCATGCGACTGAGGAACTGTCCCCATGTCGAAGCCCTGACCGATCAAGCACTTTTTCAGCAGTTTCGATAGAAAGGAAGTGAAAAAGTGGATAAGATTTACCGGATTATTGATGCTAACATAAACCGCGTAGCTGAAGGGTTAAGAGTATTAGAGGATCTGGCCCGTTTCTATTATGAAGAACCACAGCTTACGGAAGAAATAAAAAAAATACGGCACCGAGTGAGAAAATCAGCAAATAACTTTTACTCCGATTTTTTAGACCATAGGGATTCGATAAATGACCTGGGACTTGAAATCTCGCAGAAAAATGATTTGGATAATAAAGTAAATATAAAAGAATTAATCATGGGTAATTTCAAGCGGGTACAGGAAGGGTTAAGAGTTATAGAAGAAAACTTTAAAATCGCCGGGCACTATGAAGTATCAAAAGTTTATGAAGCCTGCAGATATGATTCCTATACAGTTGAGAAATTGTATTTTTCTAAAGTTAATAAAATTATTAAAAAGAATTTACTGGACACTGACTTGTATTGTCTTACAGCAGAAGAATATTCGAGAGGCAGGAATAACATTGAAGTAGTACAGCAGATGATTGAAGCAGGAGTAAAAATAATACAATACCGTGAGAAGGACAAAAAGATGCTGTATAAATATGAAGAGTGTAAAAAAATAAGAGAATTAACCAGGCAGGCGGGAGTTACCTTTATCGTGAATGATGATATTGACATAGCGCTGCTTGTAAAAGCAGACGGGGTACATATCGGGCAGGAAGATTTGCCTATTGAGAAAGTAAGGGAGTTGGTGGGAGACGAGATGATTATCGGGCTTTCCACTCATTCCCCTCTACAAGCCCAAGATGCCATAGCCAGGGGAGCAGACTATATCGGGGTAGGACCAATATTTAGAACCTTTACCAAAAAGGATGTATGCGATCCTGTTGGCCTGGAATATCTGGAATATGCAGTAAAAAGCGTAAATATCCCTTTTGTAGCAATCGGAGGAATAAAGGAGAATAATGTTGCTGAAGTTGCAAAACGTGGAGCAAAATGTATTGCAATGGTTACTGAAATTGTCGGAGCAGACGATATAAAACAGAAGGTAGAGAGTATAAGAAACATAATTAAGCAATGCAGAAGTGAGAATTGATAATGGAGAATTAAGAGTGAGGTTGAGATTAAGTTCTATTTTTAATATGAGGAGCGATGGAATATGATGGCATATACGACTCAAATGGATGCAGCCAGAAAAGGTATTATTACAAGGGAAATGAATATTGTTGCCCAGAAAGAGAAAATGGATGTTAACCTTTTAAGAGAATTGGTTGCACAGGGGAAAGTAGTCATTCCAGCAAATAAAAATCACACTAATCTAGACCCTGAGGGCGTAGGGGAAGGCTTAAGGACAAAAATTAATGTAAACTTAGGCATATCAAAAGACTGCTGCAACATAGATGTAGAGATAGAAAAAGTAAAAAAGGCGTTAGAGTTAAAGGCAGAAGCGATTATGGACTTAAGTTCCTATGGTAAAACGCAAGAGTTTCGACAGAAATTGATAAATATTTCCCGGGCAATGATCGGTACGGTACCAATTTACGATGCTGTAGGATTTTATGACAAAGAGTTAAAAGATATTACGGAGCAGGAGTTCCTGGATGTAGTAGAAAAACATGCCCAGGACGGTGTTGATTTTATGACCATCCATGCCGGAATTAATAGGGCTACAGCTGAAAGGTTTAAAAAGAATAAAAGGCTTACAAACATTGTATCCCGCGGAGGTTCTTTAATGTTTGCCTGGATGGAGCTAAACAAAAAGGAAAACCCATTTTACGAATATTTTGATAAAATCCTAGACATATGTGAAAAATATGATGTTACACTCAGTTTGGGAGATGCTTGCAGACCGGGCAGCATACATGACTCAACCGATGCATCACAGATAGAGGAGTTGATTGTATTAGGCGAGCTTACCAAAAGAGCATGGGAAAGAAATGTGCAGGTTATGATAGAAGGTCCGGGACATATGGCTTTAAATGAAATTGCAGGAAATATGATGCTGGAAAAGAGACTATGCCACGGCGCACCCTTCTATGTACTAGGACCCATCGTAACGGATGTAGCCCCCGGCTATGACCATATTACCAGTGCAATCGGAGGGGCCATTGCAGCTGCGAACGGAGCTGACTTCCTCTGCTATGTGACTCCTGCAGAACATCTTCGGCTACCTACGTTGGAAGATATGAAAGAAGGTATCATTGCAGCAAGAATAGCTGCCCATGCTGCAGATATCGCAAAAGGCATCAAGGGAGCAAGGGAATGGGATAACCAGATGAGTGAAGCCCGGGCAAACCTTGACTGGAACAGGATGTTTGAATTGGCTATGGACCCTGAAAAGGCGAGAAGGTACAGGGCGGAATCTACTCCTGAGCATGAAGATAGCTGCACCATGTGTGGAAAGATGTGTTCCATGAGAAATATGAAGAAGGTGCTTAGCGGGGAAGATATTAATATTTTGAGAGATTAAAATTAAGACTTAGATTCAGATTGAGATTAAGATAGCCCAAAAACTGCGTTAACTAGAAAGTAATTAGTTTTCTTGAAAGACTAACGCAGTTTTTGGGTATTAATATTTTATTATATATTTACTGATAATGATTTCACATGGCAGATAAAGTAAATAAGTTCACAGTTTACGGTTCACAGTTCACAGTAAAAGCTATTAAATCGTTTGCTGCTGTGAACCAAGAACTGTTAACTGTGAACTATATAGAACATAGATGTAGACTTTAAAAGATTCATAACTTATGCTTTTTTGGGGTGATGATTTTGCAGATTGAAGGGCAGCTTGTAGAAGGTAAATTCAGAAAAAGGTTGAATAGATTTGAAGCAATTGTGAATATAGATGGAGTGGATAACCTGGTTCATGTGCCCAATACAGGCAGACTAAAAGAGCTTTTGGTGGATGATGCTGCAGTACTTGTGAGAAAGTTTAATAATTCGAATCGCAAAACACAATTTGGCCTGTTGTTAGTAAAAAAAGACGGAGTATGGGTATCTATTGATTCGGCCAATGTTCCCAACAGGATTGTATTTGAAATGTTAAAACAGAAAAAATTTAGCCAGTTTAGTGAATATAAACAAATAAAAAAGGAAGTGTCTGTAGGAAATAGCCGGTTTGATTTTGGACTTTTTTCACAAGACAAAGAGTATTACATAGAGGTAAAAGGCGTCACGCTTGTGGAGGCTAGAAAGGCATACTTCCCTGATGCTCCTACTGCAAGAGGTACAAAACACCTGGAAGAATTAACACAGTTAAAGTTAGAAGGAAAGGGAACAGGTGTTATATTTATTATTCAAAGGGAAGATGCTGATGCTATCATGCCTAATGACAGGACGGATAAGGATTTTGGAATAGCCTTAAGAAAGGCTTGTCAGGCAGGTGTCAATTTATGGGCATATAGATGTATTATTGACAGCAGACAAATTGTTTTAGACCGGGAAATTCCTGTGGTTTTAGAGCAGTGGTGTAATGTGCAATCTGTTTAGAACAGAATTTTATCACGGCAAATTCATGAAGGAACATTTAGCCAATGAATAAATTACCTGTAAAAAAGTAAATCCTTTTATAGTAAGATATTGACTAGAGATATAAATTAGATTGGGGATATCGATGGTCAATAAAAAATATAAAGGGAGCTTTTTTAACATTTTATGATAAGATTTGATCCAAGACAGACAGGTAAAGTTTGGCATAAATTGATTGATGTATTATTTATAGCAGTAGTTGCATCGGTTTGCGGGTTTAACGAATGGGAGGAGATGGAAGTCTGGGCTAAGAAAAAAGAAGAGTGGCTAAGGAAATATCTCGAACTTCCAAATGGCATTTTTTAAAAAGCCTTGTAAAAAGGTTTTGGTAGGAAATGGGTTCATGAATTTACCATGATATTTCGAAATTTCGAAACAAGGTCATTGCAAAAGCAATTAAAATGTAGTAAAATAAATACATTGTAAAAAGACTTTTATGAAAGTTGGGGTCAGAAAATTGGCAACTAAGAGAGCGAATAGCATCGAAGTAAAAAAGATTAATCGAAATGCTATATATAAATTTTTATATAAGCATGATCCTATTTCTATACAAGAAATTGCTTATACTCTAAATATGAGTTTGCCCACTGTTACACAAAATATTAAAGAATTACAAGAAAGAGATTTAGTGATTGAAACAGGTTTGTTTGAATCTACAGGGGGAAGAAAAGCAAAGGCAATTGCATATAATAGTGCTGCAAAATTTGCTGTTGGATTAGATATTACTCGAAATCACATTGGAATTGTATTAATTGATTTAAGCGGCAAGGTGATTAAAAATGAAAGAAAGCAGTATCCATTTGTAAACTCTAAAGAGTATTTTGAAGGAGTTGGTAACTTAGTAAAACACTTTATCGATGATTGTAAAATTGAAAGTAGTAAAATTTTAGGAGTTGGTATTGCTTTACCTGCGATATTATCAGATGATAAACAAACGGTAAGTTACGCTACAGTTATTGATTTTAAGGGCGGAAGCGTAAAGAGTTTTTCTGAATTTATACCATATCCGTGCATTTTGAGTAACGATGCTAATGCTGCAGGTTTGGCAGAACTGTGGGTCGAAGGAAATATACAAAATGTTGTATATCTTTCTCTTAATAATAGTGTTGGTGGAGCTATTATAATAGGTAAAAATATATATACAGGGGAAAATCAACGCAGCGGTGAATTTGGACATATGACAATTGTTCCAGACGGCCGTACTTGTTACTGTGGACAAAAAGGTTGTGTTGATGCATACTGTTCAGCTAAAGTTTTATCAGACAGCACAAATGGAAGTATTGCTGAGTTTTTTAGGCTTTTAAGATTAAATAGTGAGCCTCAAAAGGCTCTATGGGAAGAATATCTTAAGCATTTAGTTGTCACTATTAATAATTTGAGAATGCTCTACGATTGCAATGTTATTCTAGGTGGATATGTTGGAGCGTACTTGGATGAATACATTGAGCATATAAGAGAATTAGTATCTAAAAGAAATACATTTGAAGTTGATGGAACATATCTACATGTTTGTAAATATAAATTGGAGGCTACAGCTGTTGGTGCGGCCTTACAACATGTTGAAAATTTTATTAATAATGTTTAGTTTACAGTTTCTAGGGGGCTGATATTAATTTTGTGTATGGGAACCGAATACTGTGTTTCCGGTAAGAAGTTCAGCCCCAAAAATTTCAAGTAAATATTGTATTTCAATAATGATTATTGCCGGTTTTATCAGGGTTTATGCTTGACCTTAATAATTCCGGCAATAATTTTATATAATGGGCGAATTGACCCTTTACGCCTTGCGTTGCCATAACTTTTTACATTGCTATGCTTTTTATGCATAAATTTTCATGGTGAATTTTAAACAAATATACTAAAGAAGTATATATTTTTATTTAAAATATGTTGACTTTATACAAAAAATTGTATAATATTATTAAAGACGTTTTACAAAAGTGTTATTAAAATCACATAAATTAAGATGGAATACCTGCAGTGGTTTAGCTGAAAAATGTTATGAGTGAGATCTCATAATGTGAGGTTCCAGTCTGATTTAAGGATTAGATTGAGAAATTTTTAAACAAGAGAATCTTATGGGGGAAGAAAATGAAAGAAAATATTAAACTAAGGGTATCTCAAATTGAAAAATCCTTTCCGGGGGTTAAAGCTCTTGATAAGATTGATTTTGCTGTTAAAAAGGGTTCTGTGCATGTTTTGTGCGGAGAAAACGGGGCAGGGAAATCAACATTAATGAAAATTATTAATGGAATTTATCAACCGGATAAAGGGCAGATCTACATTGATGAAAAACCTGTCAAAATAAACAGTCCCATGCAAGCGAGGAATTTAGGCATCTCAATGATATTTCAAGAGTTGAATTATGTTCCGGAGATGACGGTAGAAGAGAATATTTTTCTTGGGAATCTCCCCGTGAACAAATTTGGTAAAGTTAACTGGAAGGAGGTAAGACAGCGTACAAAAGAGTTATTAAAAGCAGAAAATTTACCTTATGCTCCTACTACATTGCTTAAGGATTTAACCGTATCTGATATCCAAATGCTGGAGATTATTAAGGCTATTTCTTACAAGTCCGATATTATCATAATGGATGAGCCGACCTCTGCAATCACACTTAAGGAAGTAGAAAAACTATTCGTAAAAATAAGAGAACTTAAAGCTAGAGGAGTAAGTGTAATCTACATATCTCATAAGTTAGATGAAATTTTCCAGATAGCCGATGGGATAACGGTGCTTAGAGACGGAACTGTTGTAGAGAGCCACCCTAAAGAAGAACTGGACATCGAAAGGATTATCTCCCTGATGGTAGGACGTAAACTTACCAACACATATCCAAAGGAACAAGTTGAAATTGGAGAGGATTTGCTCCAAGTTGAAAACCTGAATTGTACTAACGTGTTCCATAATATTAACTTTCATGCCAGAAAAGGTGAAATTGTTGGATTTGCAGGACTGGTGGGAGCTGGACGAACCGAGGTTATGCGTTCTCTGTTTGGACTGGATCCTAGAACATCCGGTATTATAAAAATTAAGGGTAAGGAAGTTAATATTAAAAACGTCAGACAGAGTATAGATAACGGTATGGTAATGCTTTCTGAGGATAGGCGGAGATACGGTATAATTCCAATGCGGTCTGTTATGGAAAATACAACTATATCCTACCTGAAAAAAGTCTTTTATGGTTTCAGACGCCATAAGAAAGTTGAGCAAAATATTGTCTCTGATATATTTAATAGATTGAGAGTGAAAACACTCACACTTGATACAGTTATAGCATCATTGAGCGGTGGTAACCAGCAAAAAGTAGTTTTGTCCAAATGGCTGATAAGAAATCCGGATATTTTGATTTTAGATGAACCTACCCGGGGTATCGATGTGGGCGCCAAATTTGAGATATATAAGCTCATGACTGATCTGGTCAAAGAAGGTAAAGTTGTTATCATGGTTTCTTCTGAACTTCCTGAGTTAATAGGTATGTGTGATAGGATTTATGTAATGGCCAAAGGCACTATCACAGGCGAGATTAATCGAGAAGATTTTTCACAGGAGCTCATTATGAAATATGCTACTGGAACTTTAACATCTAATGAGGTGAAATAAAATGGATTTAAGAAATAATTTTTGGAGTACAGCAAAAAAGAAGTACAGCATTTATATGGTTCTAACAGCTTTGTTTATTATTTGTTCGCTTGCAAATCCTAACTTTTTATCAGTAAACAACTTGACAAACATTTCAAGGCAGTTGTCAGTAACAACTATTCTGGCATTCAGCGAAACTATGCTTATAATATGTGGAATGCTTGACTTGTCAGCTGGTTCTGTACTTGCCCTCTCAGGAGTGTTTGCAGTATCTGTTTATAAATCGACGGGGTCATTGTTAGTAGCAATTTTAGTAGGTATTTTGACCGGGCTTATATGTAATGTAATAAATGCCTTCATGATTAGTACTTTTAAAGCACCACCTTTTATTGCCACATTGTCAATGATGACAATGGCTCGTGGTGTCGCACTCCTTTTCACTAAAGGACAGAATATCCTCCAACTAGGAGATTTTGTAGTATTAGGACAAGGGTCAATTGGGATAATTCCTATTCCTGTAATTTTTCTAGTGGCATTTGCAATTCTTACGTGGTATATATTAAATCATACAAGATTTGGACGTTCTCTATATGCTGTCGGAGGCAACGAAGAAGCGTCAATTGCCTCAGGGATCAACGTTCATAAGGTTAAATATACCGCATTTATTATAAATGGCATTTTTGTAGGACTTGCAGGTGTTATATTTATGTCCCGTGTAAATGCAGGTCTTCCAAATGGTGCTATCAATTATGAGTTTACTGCTCTTACAGCAGCAATTATTGGTGGAACAAGCTTTTCTGGTGGTGTTGGTACTGCTGGTGGTACACTTGCCGGTGCGTTCATTGTTGGTTTTCTAGATAATATAATGAACCTGACAAATGTAGATTCCTATATGCAGCAAATAATTCGTGGCGCAATTATTGCACTTGCTGTAATCTACGATATCCGTTCAAAGAACCGCAGAACAAAGAGTATGTTAGGCAGAATAGAGGATAAGGGCGTTGATAAAAAAGCATAAATATTAGATAAGGCTAATAATGAGTAGAAATTAATTGTAAACTCTTGTTATTTTTACTAACAACTGGATTAAACAGCTTGGCTGTTTAAAATAAACTAAAAAAAGGATGGGAGAAAGATGAGAAGAACAATTTTAAGCGTGTTTTCAATGTTGCTAGTACTGGTTTTACTGGCTGGATGCGGGTCAACTGCGACAACACCTCCTGCATCAACATCATCTGATCAAAGTGGCAAGGGTGGCGGAGAGAAAGTGTATAGAGTTGCGTATGTAGCTCGTGCTCAAGCCGACTCATTTGCTGCCTGGCTTGCAAATGCAATAAAAGACGAAGCGAAGAAGTATCCAAACATTAAACTTGATGTTTTCGATGGGCAAGCTAATGATGATAAAGAGAACTCCATGATTGAGAACGCCATAGCCAGCAAATATGACTTAATTATCGTACAGCCAAACAACGGTGAAGCTCAGAGACCATACGTAGAAAAGGTTGTTAAAGCCGGTATATTCGCCATTACAACAAACGCACGTATTTCCGGCATTCAAGGCGCGTCTTCGGTAGATGCTAATCCTTATGAACAGGCAGCAGTTAATGCACGTGCAGCTGTGCAACAAATTCCGCAGAATGCAAAAGTAGTTGTATTAAACGGACCTCCTGGCAACTTCCATGCGGATGAAAGGCGTAAAAGCTGGCAGAAAGAGTTCTTTGACAAACGCCCTGATGTAAAAATTGTTGGTGAGCAAATTGCCAACTGGAACAAAGATGAAGCTATGAAGTATATGGAAGACTGGGTACAGGCTAATGACAAAATTGATGCTGTTATTTCGATGAATGATAACATGGCTGCAGGAGCACTTGAAGTTGTAAAAGATAATCCCAAATATAAAGACATGCTTGCATATGGTGTTGACGGGACTGCTGAAGCGCTTCTACTTATAAAAGAAGGCAGGATGACTTCCACATGCCTGCAAAATGCTTTTGAGCTTGCTGAGAAAATACTGGATACTAGCAATAAGCTTTTAACAGGCCAAGAAAAGCAAATAGATATAGATATTGGCAACCCGCTAATTACCAAGGATAATGTTGATCAATATATTGATTTGCTTAAAAAAGCTGGAGCAATTAAATAATACTCTTTAGCAGGAATTAAAAAAGTATAATCACATTATGTTTTCATATAAGCAGCCAATATGCGTGAGCACAATGTGTTCACGCATATTTTTAACTTAACGTTACCTACTATGCAGTATTTGTGCTAAAGAATAGAAGGCAAGGTAATACATGGAATAAAAAATAATATTGTTAATAAGTTATCGAGCGAAATGATACAAAAAAGGGTGGCGTTTGACACTACCCTTTCATTAGGGAGGGTTATTAAATGAAAAATAGAGCAGCGTACATGACTGGTCTCAACAAAATGGAAATAAGGGAAATCGAAGTCCCCGTACCAAAAGAGAAACAAGTACTTGTAAAGCTTGAATATGTAGGAATTTGTGGTTCTGACGTGCACTATTTGGAGCATGGAAAGATAGGTGATTTTATTGTCAATGGTGATTTTATACTGGGACACGAATGTGCAGGAACTGTAGCTGCTGTTGGACCAGGCGTAAAAAATCTAAAGGTTGGAGATAAAGTTGCATTAGAACCAGGGTGCACCTGCGGTCAGTGTGAATTCTGCAAGACTGGCAGATATAATTTATGCCCGGATGTGGAGTTTCTAGCCACTCCACCCTATCACGGCTGTTTAATGAATTATATTGCATTTCCGGAAAATATGGCATTTAAGTTGCCAGATAAAATTTCTACAAAAGAGGGAGCCCTCGTTGAACCATTGGCAGTTGGCATGCATGCGGCAAAGCAAGGTAACGTTAAATTGGGAGATTCAGTTGTCATTCTTGGTTCAGGTTGTATCGGGCTAGTAACACTTCTTGCTTGCAAAGCTTTTGGTGCAACTGATATTACAGTTGTAGATATTATTCCAAAAAGACTTGAATATGCTAAAAAACTGGGGGCTACAACAGTCATAAATGCAGATGAAACGGATGTTTTAGCTGAAATTGATAAACTTACGAATAGAAAAGGTGTTGATGTTGTAATAGAGACTGCAGGATCTGCCAAAACTATTGCTCATACCCCTTATCTTGTAAAAAATGGTGGGTGTATAGTTCTTGTTGGCTTAGCACCTCAAGATATTATTGAATATAACTTTGCAAAAATTATGGCTAAAGAAGCGGAAATTAAATCAGTATTTCGTTACAGGAATATCTATCCACAAGCGATAAAAGCACTTTCAAATGGCATTATTGATGTATCTGGAATTGTAACTCATGAGTTTGCTTTTGATGATGTTGCAAAAGCGTTTGAATTCGTAATCAACAATAAACAAGATGTAGTTAAGGCAGTTATAAAAATAGGCTAGGGAACTTATATAGCACAAACATTTGTGGACTATTATTAATCAGGGGGTGTACAATGCAATACTTGCAGGGGTAGGGGCAGGTATCTATGATTCTGTAGAAAATGCTTGTGACACTTTGATCAGAAAGAAAAGTATACAGTACCCAAATCTTTCTGCACGAAAGCAGTATGAAGAATATTATGAACTTTATAAGAAATTGTACACTGACTTACAGGAGTCTTTTAAGTATCTATCCAAACTGCCGAAATAACTGTTTATTTTAATTAAATAAACAGAATGGGCTGGTGTTTTAATGATTTTGCTATATGGAAGAAAATTAAATATATGAGAGGGGCTAACTAATATGAAACTATGGGTTGAGTCCCTTTTCATATATTTTTTGAGATAAAAAACTAAATAAAACCCTTAATTATTAAAGACTTTTCAATTATCGTGCCCGGTGGGGGTCGACCCCACAACCTTTTCATTCGTAGATGGTGAGAGGGGTTATAAATTGTTATTTTGAATATTGCATTCAATGCAAAGGAGTGATTGATTATAAAAGCTTTGGTATATACAGAGCCTAGGAAATTTAACATTATAGAGGCCGAGACACCAAAATGCAAGGAAAACCAGGTTTTAATCAAGGTTGTTACCTGCGGCATCTGCAAGACGGATGTCCATATACACAACGGAGAATTTATATCTCAATTTCCGCTTACACCAGGTCATGAATTTACAGGTGTCGTCGAATTCGTAGGGTCTAAAGTTACTGCTTTTAAAAAGGGTGACAGAGTTGTTGCTGACAACACCATTCTATGTGGTGAATGCTACTATTGCAGGAGGAACCAGCCCTTATATTGTGAGAATTTCTATTCCCTGGGATGTACAGGACCTGGCGGGTTTGCGGAATACGTAGTTGTAAACCAGGATAAGGTCTTTAAGATAAGTGATAATTTGAGCTTTGATCAAGCTGCATTTGCAGAGCCGACAGCCTGCGCAATCCATGGAATGGACATGATAGATGTTCAAAACGGTGATAATATACTGATTTTTGGAGCAGGCCCTACTGGAATCATACTTGCTCAGCTGCTTAAATATGGGGGTGCAGGTAATCTTGTAGTTGCAGCACCATCCAAGTTCAAACTTGACATAATAGAAGAACTTGGTATAGGTGAGACTGTGGTCATGGACAGGCAGGATGAAAGTGTCCATGAAAAGAAAATTAAAAGCATGTATCCAAGGGGGTTTGACATCATTATTGATGCAACAGGGGCTTCAACTGTAACCCAGCAATGTTTCAAATATGCTAAAAAAGGATCAAAAATTGTAATTTATGGCGTATGTAACGATGCTGACCGGATCACTATAAGTCCATACGAAATTTTTTCAAATGAATATAAAATTATTGGATCATTTGCCCAGACACACTGTTTTGACCGGGCAGTCAATGCTCTCGAAAAGGGTATAGTGAAGGTTGATAAACTTGTTTCACATAGGTTTAGTCTTGATGAGTACAGTAAAGGACTTGAAACTGTAATGTCGGGGAAACAGAGTCTGAAAGTCCTTATAAATCCTTGATCTGAATTAGATATGAGTTAGGGCACGGTTTTCTGACTTAAAGCAAAAAGACCAATGTAACTAACAAGCCGAAAGCCGGATAAAAACGGTATTCCGACTATTTTTTTTGTGTGCGCGGCATACGCTCGACCTTGACGGTGAAAATCCGTTACGGGGGCTGATAGCACCAACCATTAGACGAAGGCAAGGGTGTCCATCGCGAGGTGGAATCTGAATTATCCTAATAAAAAGATTATCCGAGTAAAAATGTGTTTATCATCTATTTATATACATGCAGAACAAAACTTTTAGGAAGAACATAATAATTTATAATATTGGCACAAGAAAACCTCCGTTGTTTATCTCGGAGGATGAATTGTGCCTTTAATTTTTAGGTTAAATGCCTAAAAATTAAACATTCTTGTGTATTTTTCAATGACATATTTCATACCTTCTTCGATTAAGTCGTTAGCATTGACTTTTAATTTAATAGCCAATATTTTAATTTCAGTATATAAATCTTCATCTATTGTTGTATTAATATTTTTTCTTGCCATTTTAAGCACCTCCTAAATAGTATAAATTAATTTTACCACATAGTTGACCATGTATCAATGACATGTTAAAATAAATACATAGATAAAAATGTAAAGGAGGTGAAAAAAGTGAAATTAGCATTCAAATTTAAACCTAAATTAAACGAAGAACAATTAAAGATTATAGAAGAATTATCATTTCATACAACAAAACTCTATAACATAGTTAATTATGATTTAAGAGAAAATGGATTTAAGCCTTATGTTGAAATTGAAAAGATATATAAAAATAATTGGCACTGTGATTATTTACATAGCCATACAAGACAACATTGTTTTAAAGTGGTAGAGCAAAATTGGGAATCTTATTTTGCAAGTATTAAAGATTATAAGGAGAATAAAAGTAAATATAATGGAGTTCCAAAACCTCCAAAATTTAAAAATACAGATAAAAGAAAGAATGAGATTATATTTACCAATCTTGCTATAAGATTTAAAGAAAATAGGCTAATGTTATCTCTTTCCAAAACAGTTCAGAAAAAATTTGAGGTAGAGAGTTTAAATTTTGAGGTTTCAGATAAACTTCAAAGCCTTATAAATTGGGATGAGATACAACAAGTAAGAATTAAGTGGGATAATTCTTTAAAACAATGGTATTTAATTATAATTTACAATAAGCAAGAATTAGAAAAAGCAAAAGAAACTAATGTTATGGCTATAGATTTAGGTTTAGATAATCTTGCAACGTTAACATTTAAAGAAGGTAATCAAAGTTACTTGTTTTGTGGTAAAAAACTTAAAAGTATAAATGCTTTTGTAAATAAGAAAATTTCTTATTATCAAAGTATTGAAATGAAAAAAATAGGTTCTGATAAATTCAAAAATACTAAAATGATTAATTCATTAAGAAGATACAGAGAAAATTATATCAATGATTATCTTCATAAAGTAAGTAAAAATATTATAGATAAAGCAATAGAGCATAATGTTTACAAAATTGTTATAGGCAAAATTGAAGGACTTAAACTAAATATGAATTATAATAAATCGTTTGTTCAAATACCTATACAAAAATTAGTAGAACTAATTAAGTATAAGGCTAAATTACAAGGGATTGAGGTTAAATTTAAGGAAGAGAGTTATACAAGTGGATGCAGTGCTTTCGATTTAGAACCTATAAATAAAAAATACTATAACAAAACTCGTAGAGTAGTTAGAGGACTTTTTAAATCAAACTTTGGATTAGTAAATGCAGATGTTAATGGAAGTTTAAATATACTAAGAAAAGAAGAGAAATGTATTCCCGAAATAGTAAAAACTATGAGGGATAAAGGGAGAGTGTCCTTCCCGTTGAGAGTAAGGGTTGCCTGTTAAGGTGGAAACTTAAATACCAAACCTCTCACGAAGCCACCGTTGCTTGTCTCGGTGGTAGTTCACCAAAACATCGACAAAAATACTCATATGTGTTAACATATACTCATGAGGTATAACATATGAGTAATTATAAACCACAAGAATTTGCTGAAATGATAGGAGTGTCAGTAAAAACATTACAAGAGAGGTGGAAAATCTGCCACTAAATCTGCGAATATAGAAAAACAGATACTAAAAATCCAGAAAATTCATAAAAGACTTGAAACTTAGGGATAGAGTTTATATTTGCGAAAAGTGTGGTTATGAAAACGATAGAGACAAAAACGAAAATAAAAAGTGAATATAATTTTATTAAAAATTTAATTTGAGCAAATAATACTCTTAATAGGTGTGAATCTTTTTCCGGAAGTTTCTCATCTAATAAGGAGGCATTATTTATGAAACTAAAAAAAATGAATCTAAAAAAAGAGATAAAAAAGCTAGATACAAAAAAGATAATCACCTATGGGGCAGGTGCAGCAGGTACTGTAGCAGGATTATGGGGTGCAAAACAGCTTGGGAGAAAAGCCATACAGTCCGCGAATAGTCATATTGGAAGAATACTTATGACGGACATCTATGATGAGAATTTATATGAACTTGTATCGTCTACCTCCAGAATAGGTATAAAAGAGGTAATGGAGACACATCTTAGAGCTACAGAAGGTAAAGCAATTTCCAGACCCATGGGCACACCAAAGAAGTTTCCCAACATGGACAGCCTGATGTTTTCTATCTCTCAATTATATGTTATGCCTACACCTTTTGAAGAAGAAATAGATGTGAAAGTAACAATTGGTAAAATGGCTAAAAAACCTCTTGAAATTGAAATGCCCATAATGATTGCACCAATGGCCTATGGTGTAGCACTCAGTAAGAAAGCAAAGGTTGCCCTGGCGAAAGGGGCTGCTCTGGCAGGTACAGCAATATGTTCAGGGGAAGGGCCTGTGCTTAAAGAGGAGAGACAGGCAGCCAAAAAATATATTTATCAATATCACAGAGGAACCTGGGGAAAAAGGGAAGAAGATATTGCCAATTGTGATGCCATTGAAATTCAATTTGGACAAGGAGCAATCGCAGGAGTAGGACATGTTTTTAATGCAAAATATATAGACAATGAGATGCGTGAAGCGTATGGGTTTCCGCCAGGAAAAGATATTGTTGCCCATTCAAGACAGCCGGAGGTAAATCATCCATCGCAGCTTCCGACATTGGTAGACAAGTTAAAAAGGATTAGCGGTGGTGTTCCCATCGGTGCTAAAATAGGTGCCGGCAAGTATCTTGAAGCTGACCTGGATATTCTTTGTAACAGCGGTATCGATTATATTTCCCTCGATGGTGCCGAAGCAGCAACAAAGGGAGCTCCTCCCATATTACAGGACGATTTTGGCATCCCTGCAATTTTTGCGATAAACCGTGCGGCTGAATGGTTGTATAAAAACAACTTTAAAAATAGTGTTAGTTTGATTGCCAGCGGAAAGATAAGAACGCCGGGAGATATGTTAAAAGCTATCGCATTAGGAGCAGATGCAGTTTATATAGGATCGATTGCTCTTTTTGCAATGTCACACACACAGATTTTAAAGGTATTGCCCTATGAACCACCTACACAATTGGTTTGGCACCATGCAAAGGGTGAAAGCAAGCTTCATGTAGAAGAAGCGGCAGAATCATTGAAAAAGTTCCTTAATGCCTGTAAAGAAGAAATTGGGGAAGGAATCAAAGCTCTGGGGAAAACAAAACTAAGTCAGGTAAATAAGGAAGACCTTGTAGCGCTGGATGAAATGGTTGCAAAAGCATGTGGAATACCGATGGTTTATGAACCGTTTGAATATGAATATGAGGAATAAGATTCAGAATTTCGAGCTCAAAAAGGGCTAATCACCAAAATTAGCCCTTTTTACTAAATGGGTTAGGCTATTCAGCTATAACTTTTAACTGGTTATCATGTACGTCTATTAATGCACCCATGTTTTCTGTTAGAGGGCGTATATTTTATATTTGAAGAATATTACCCTATTTAAGCTGGCACAATGAGTTAAATCAATAAAATACTGTTGTTAAAATATAAAAGTATTAAGGTGGGTGATTCTCATTACAAACATGGCATTTCCCATAGTGACGGATAATGAGCGCAAACTGCCTTTTTATCTGATAGGGGTAGGGTGCTGGTACAGCCAGGAGGATGTGATACGCTCGGACGGGTATCCCAATTTTCAGTGGATACAGTGTCATCGGGGAGAGGGAGAATTAGTGCTTGAAGGAAAAACTTATACTGTCAAAGAACAGCAGGGGATGTTTTTATATCCCAATGAACCCCACCAGTATTATGCGGTCAAAAAACCATGGGAAGTAGATTGGATTACTTTTGGCGGGTCTCAGGTTGAAAGCTTTGTAAGAACCATGGGAATACACCAATCGGGAGTTTATTCCGTAGTAAACGGCGGCAGCATCCTGTCGAAAATGAGGAAGGCCTTAAGTACGGTACAATCTGATAACACTTTAAAGGGACTTGAATGTTCTGCTATTGTATATGATTTATTAATAGATTTATTTAAATTTATTTCAAAAAATCATGACGACTCTGTGCAGCATCAGTATTCCAGACTCCAGCCGGTATTTGAATATGTTGAAAATAATTATTATAAAGTCATCACCCTGAATGATTTAGCCGCTGCCATCAATGTAACGCCGCAGTATCTTTGCTTCCTGTTTAAAAAAATAATGAACATGAGGCCCTTTGAATATATCAATAATGTAAGAATCAATAAGAGCAAGGATTTGCTGATGGGTAAGCCTGAACTTGAAATTGGCGATATTTCCAGATTAGTTGGATATGATGATGTGAGTTACTTTTGTGCTGTTTTCAAAAAAATAGAAGGTGTCAGCCCGGGAAACTTTAAAAAACTGCACGGGGTAATATAAACCGCAGCCTTGCTTTCAGGTAAAAGGGCCGTGGCCGCGTACCAATATTATGGTTTGCAGTTAACGTAAGTTTCCCGCTGCTTGAGGAAAGGGTTTTAGCTATTAACTTATATAAAGTTTGCTCTCAAAGCATCTTCTTTGCTCATCCTGCTTTTTATTGCAGCATTAATTCTATTGGAACTTGCCGTATCTCCAATCAAAATGCTTCCTACTAATGTTCCGTTTTTAAAGAAGAGTTTTTGATATATATAATTTTGTTCATCTATAAATTCTGCCGTTTCATATATAGCAGATTTATCCATGCCTATATCTCCCAGTGAAGAAATTTTAGTATCCATGGTGCTTAAAAAATATGGAGGAACTTCAGAGGTGTATGCTATACGGCCTCCGGCGGCATTCGTTCCGGCAACTTTACCCTGGTTGAGAGCGATTGACCAAAGTCCGTACCATTTCCCCTCAAATTCAGCAACATCTCCGGCAGCGTAAATATCATCCAGGTTTGTTTGCATGAATTGATTAACATTGATTCTCTTGTTTACTTTAATACCTGTACCTTCTACTATGTCCAAATTTGGACGTACACCGGCAGCGAAGAGAACAAAGCTGGCAGCAATAGTACTACCATTGCTTAATTTTATTTCTTCTACCTGTTCATCGCCGGTTAATAATTCTATCGAGGATCCTGTTACAACATCAATTCCTAAACTGTTTACTTTATTTTTAAAAATCTTTGCTCCCTGTTCATCTAACTGGTTAGGTAAAAGGCGGGGCAGTAGTTCGACAACAGTTGTCTGAATTCCACTCTTATTGATATGGTATGCAGCCTCCAGGCCCAGCAGCCCTCCACCTACAATAACTGCGTGCCTTAAGTTTTCTAATTGTTTTTTCATTGTTTTTACATCCCGTATTGTCCACAGGGTATATATTCCTTTTTTATTTATTCCGGGCACAGGTGGAAGGAAGCTTTGACTTCCACTGGCAATAATAAGCTTTGTATAAGGAATTTTTTCTTTTTCATCAAGTACGATATATTTTTCAACGGGATTAATCATTGTTACATTCTTATTCAGCACGACATCCAGGTTTCTTTCTTTATACCAGTTCATGGAATGCATATGCAAAGAATCATCCTCCAGGTTATTATTAATAAGCTCACAGAGCCTGATGCGGTAATAGGTCAGATAACTTTCGTTGGATATAATAGTAACAGATGCCTGGCTGTTTTGTTTTCTGGCTGCATCTGCAGCAGAAAGGCCTGCAATTCCATTTCCGATGATTACAATTTTTTCAGCGGTATCTTTTGACTTATTAATTAAATTTTCGTGAGAGAGCATAGAGAGACCTCCTTATGAAGTTTGTAATTAACAATTTTATACCAATTTTTTGCTGTCATGAAACATCGGGTAATAAAAAATGCTGTAGCGTAAATCATCATGGGCTCTTTTTGTTTGTAAATCTAAAGCATATTTTCATCCCTTATTTATCATATCATGTTTATTTTTCTATTGTTTTATATAATATATTCATATATAATGTGATTATATCCGTTTATCTGGAAAATAAGTTCTAGATTATCTAAGGAGCTAGTAATGGGGAACTTTATATTTATATTTATCAATATTATTATACCGGTATTTCTACAAATTGCACTTGGTTATGGATTACATAAAAAATTTAATCTGAATGTGGGGACATTGACAAAAATCCAATTTTATGCATTTTTGCCATCGTTATTATTTGTGAAAATCTATGAGACAGAATTGAGTAAGGAAATAATTTTTACCATTATCCTATATAGCCTTATTTTATTTAGTATATTATATCTTGTCAGTTGGTTAGTAACGAAGCTTAATAAATATCCTGCGCCACTTGCTAAAGCGTTTATAAATTCAGTATGCTTTTATAACGGTGGCAACTACTGCTTGCCTATTATAGAACTTTTATATAATGATCCCTTTGCCCTATCCATACAAGTAATTATCATAATGGCACAAAATATTACATCCAATACCATAGGGATCTTTAATGCCAGCAGTGGAAATCAAAACAAGATACAGGCATTAGTTAGTACTTTAAAAATGCCGATGGGTTATGCCATTGCACTAGCCCTTTTATTAAAAGCGATGAAAATTAATATGTGGGGACCCTTGTTGTCAACAGTCAGTATCCTGGGAGAGGGACTGGTGCCGCTAGCATTATTTACGCTGGGAGTGCAACTGGCGAATGTATCAATTAATTTTAAAATTCCAAAAGTGTATTTATCCAATGTAATTAGGTTGGTATTGAGTCCAATGATAGCTTACATTATTACTTTGATAATGGGAATGAATGGTGTTATTGCGCAGGTAATGATTATATCTGCAGCTGCGCCTACAGCGGTTAATACTGCTTTAATGGCGATTGAATTTGACAATGAAACTGAATTCGCGTCTCATGCTGTATTTTCAGCAACAGTGTTTAGTGCTTTCACTGTTACACTGGTTATTTATTTGGTTACAAGTTTTATTCAATAGAATTATATCGATAACGCACTTTAAAATTATAAATAAATTAATGTAGTTATCGATGAAATTCGCGAAGTTTGTATTAAGGAAATATTGAATTTTAAACTTTGCTCATTATAAAAGGTTCACGGTTCACAGATTTAAAATCTTTTTTAAACACCTCTGTTTATAAAATTGCTGCAAACCGTGAACTATAAACTTATTTTAAATATCTTTCTCTCGCAATCCTGATTCCCGTTTCTGTTACAAAATTCTTTTCAAAAAATATTATTCCCACCCAATCTCAATCTCATCACCAGGCTTAATAATATCGGTAAATGCAGCCTGCTTTCCATTTAACTTGAGTACTATACTACCCTGAGGCTTGGACAGGTCAAAATCTATAAAATTAAAAATATCCACAAACATATATTCCTGTTTATTTCCGTTGATGATAACTTCCCTGCCATTTACCATTACTTTTAACTGGTTTGGAACAAATGAAAATTGGTTTATTGACACAGAAAAATCTTGGTCCTTATTTTTATCTACGCCTTGATTCACATCAGTTTTTTGTTGAGGTTCAATCATTTCTTCATGGACTTTTTTTACAAATTCAATTTTATCTCCGTCCTGAACCATATAATCTTCAGGCACAACCTGTCCGTTTACTGTTATAACGCTGTCAGCATCAGCATAGTAGTCCATTATTTCTTTTACACTGAGTTGGGCCGGCCTTCCCGCTTCTGCAGGTTTTATAGTAATGTTGTCGCCTGTGATTATTGCCGTCTCAAGATTTGCGATTTTACCATTTACATAGATTTCTGCAGAATTTCCATACTCGCCCCTCAGTGTTTTCTTTTCTCCATTAAGTTCAAAGTTGAGCGGCTTACCGGTCTTACCAATCAGGTCTCCGGGGTTGAAGCCGACAAGTATCAGAGCATCTGCCACAATTAACTTTCTTGAGTTGAAAAGCCTTATTTTCTTTCCGTTTACCGTAACATACAGGAAATCATGACCTTTCTGTATTTGGGCGGTCACAGCAATACCGATTGGTGTTATAGCTTCGGGCCCGGAAAGTTTCTTGCCGCTTATTTTTACATTTTGAATAACATCTCTTCCTCTTACAGCAACCCTTTCAGGAGGCAGATTTAAACGGCTGGCGATGAGCTGCGGAAGTCCGCCAATCTGACTTCCTCCTCCTACCAGGAATACTGCATTAGGGGCCTTTTGATTATATTCTAATATTTTTTGTGTAATGGTGTCAGCCAGATGCTCTATAGCCGGCTGTATCAGCGCCTTTATTTCATCAATCTTTTTAGTCTGTTTATTACCCATGATATCTACAAAACTGATGCTGCCTGAAGAAGAAGACAGGGCTGTCTTGATTTTTTCACCGGTATTAAAGTCAATTAAATAGTGCTGGCAAATAAGCTCTGTAATTTCATCACCTGCTACCGGCACCATAGCATAAGCCACTACCGAACCATTTTTTGTGATTGCAATATCAGAAGTGCCTGCACCGATGTCTACAAGCGCAAGGTTTAAAAGCCTCAAATTCTTGGGAATAGCAACATTTATTGCTGCAATAGGTTCGAGGGTAAGGCTTTCAACTTCGAGGCCCACCCTGTTCATTACCGTATACAAGCTGTCTACCACTGTATGAGGGAGGAAAGTGGCAAGGATATCGGCACCAATTGTCTTACCTTTATGGCCCACCAGCGATGATATGACATAATTGTTTAAATAGTAATTAATAACGTCATAGCCCACGCAATAATACGGCACCTTCTCTTCGTTGAACAGTTCTTCATCCAGTTGAAGCTGCGCAAGCTGAATGCCTTCCATTTCCAGACTTTTTATTAATTCTCTATCAATTTCTTTTACAGGGTTTATGTCTTTCTGAATGTTTACCTGTTTTGTCTTAAGAACTCTACCGGCGGCGGCAATAGCAGCCTTATTGAGTTTAATGCCTGTTTTTTTTTCTAAAATACCTTTAACTTCCCTTACTACATCAGCAACTTTTTCTATATCATGAACCTGGCCATCCAGCATGGCCCTGCTTTTATGCTCTATAATTTCTGCCGCAAGCACTTTAAACTTGTCTTTTTCCTGGACACCGGCAATTCCTACAACCGTCCTGGTTCCTATGTCAAGAGCAAAGATTAAGTCATTAGAGTTCATTACATTACTATCCTTTGACTTCATAGTATTAAACTCCTTATCTCACTGATAGTCTCTTTATTTATTTCGACAAATTTTTATTAAATCCTCTTTTTATTTGTAGATAGCAAAATAAAACATTAATTTTCTTTTCCGTCTTGCAGGAATTTTTATTTTGAAGTAGAATATAATTATTATAGAAAATAATTTCATGTTATCGTTTTCCATGGATCGGGGTATTACAATGGCAACCATAAAAGATGTAGCAAAGCGCGCAGGTGTATCTGTTACCACAGTATCCAGGGTACTCAACAATACAGCACCTGTCAACGAAGCGACAAGAGAAAAAATAATGAAGGCAATTGAGGAACTAAATTACACACCAAGTATTATAGCGCAGGGGATGCGAACAAAAAAATCCAAGACGGTAGGGGTTATCATTCCGGATTATATAAACCCTTTTTATCATGAATTGTTTAAATACCTGGAAGATGCAGCAAGAAGGGAAGGGTACCATGTAATTATTGCCTCTACCGGGGAAGAGGCCTCTGATGAGATCAGTTATATCAATGACCTCATCAACAGGAATATAGATGGTATTATCGTATGTTCTTACAGGGGAGCCGAAGAAACAATAGAATACCTTCTGGATTCATCCAAAAAACTGCCTGTTATTTTTATGGATAACCTCCAGGTAAACAAACCGGTAAATGCGGTCTATACAGACGGATACGAGGGCGTCAAGACAATAACCGGGCACTTGATTGATATGGGACATAAAGAAATTGCTTTTATCAAGCCCTTGGCAAGATATAAAGTAGCAAATGACCGTTATGAAGGATATGTAGATGCTGTTAAAGAGGCAGGGTTAATATTCAAACAGGAATTGGTATATGAGGGAAACTACCATATTCAAAGCGGGTATGATGCCGGAAAATATTTTTTGACCCAGGTGGAGGTTCGACCGACGGCAATTGTATCAGCAACCGATTTGATGGCGATAGGGGCAATGAATTATATAAAATCCCAGGGACTTGAAATTCCGCAAGATATTGCAATTGCAGGATTTGATGATATCTACATGAGCAGGATTATAACACCTCCACTTACAACCTATAGGCAACCTATAGAAAAAATAGCCGCAGAAGCTGTCGGACTATTTATCCATAAATTAAATCACCCTAGTGCAAAAAACAGGCAAATTGCCTTGAAGGGAGAACTCATTATAAGAAGGTCTACAGATATAAAAAAGCAAGAAGTAGAAACGCTACTGTAATTGCTGCTCACATGCAAAGTACAGAAGCTAATGTAAAATCTTTAGTGCGTTCAATACAAGAATGTATTTTTACTATTTATGAAAACGATAACATGAAATCGGTAACAGGGAGGGATAAGATGCAAAACAATGTAAAAATGCTGGCTTTTGACTTTGGTGCAAGTAGCGGAAGGGCAATGCTGGCTAATTTTGATGGGGAAAAGCTTAGTTTGGAGGAAATGCACAGGTTTTCAAATGACCCGGTAAATGTCCGGGGCAGTCTTTATTGGGATGTGCTAAGGCTATTTTATGAAATCAAGCAGGGCATTTTGAAATGTGCAAATGGCGGACATAAGGATATTGCTTCCATTGGAATTGATACCTGGGGTGTTGACTTTGGTTTGCTGGATGGGCAGGGCAATCTGTTAGGGAATCCATACCATTACAGGGACACGAGAACCGAAGGTATGATGGAAGAAGCTTTTAAGCTGGTACCAAAGGAAGAGATATATGGTGAGACTGGTATCCAGATTATATGGTTTAATACCATATACCAATTGTTATCTATGAAGATAAATAATTCACCTATGCTGGAAAAAGCAAAGACACTTCTGTTAATGCCGGATTTGTTTAATTACTTTTTAACCGGGGTAAAATCAACAGAGTTCACCAATGCAACTACAACACAGCTGTTTAATCCTACAAAAGGCACCTGGGCTAAGGAATTAATGAGGTGTCTGGGGATACCGGCAGAAATATTTACAGATATCGTCCATGCGGGAACAATCATCGGTTCGCTTTCACCAGACATTTCAAAAGAATTAGGAGTAGGGGATATACCTGTGGTATCGGTAGCTTCCCATGATACTGGTTCGGCGGTTGCTGCAGTTCCGGTGATAGATGAGGAAGACTATATATATATCAGCTGCGGAACATGGTCGCTGATGGGTGTTGAAGCAAATAAACCGATTATCAATGAAAAAAGCTTTGGCCTAAACTTTACAAATGAAGGCGGAGTCAATAACACCATAAGGTTCCTCAAAAACATTATGGGATTATGGCTGGTTCAAGAATGCAAGAGACAATGGGATAGAGAAGGGGAGAAATTAAGCTTTGCGGAGTTGGAACAGATGGCATGGAATGCAAAGCCATTTGTGTCCTTTGTTGACCCTGACCACCATTCCTTTGCAACTCCGGGGAATATGCCGCAAAGGATTAGAGATTTCTGTAAAAATACCAACCAACCTGTACCTGAAAGTAAAGGTGAAATAATACGCTGTGTTGCTCAAAGCCTGGCTTTAAAATACCGTTATACTGTGGAATGTCTTGAGGAGATTTTAGGTAAGAAGCTTAACGTCATCCATATGATAGGCGGAGGCATAAAGGATAAAATGTTGTGCCAGCTTACTGCCAATGCTACAGGCAGGGAAGTGGTGGCAGGACCGGTAGAAGCTACTTCTATAGGAAATATCATTGTCCAGGCAATGGCGTTAAAAGAGATAGGAAATTTAAGAGAAGCGAGGCAGATTGTTAAAAACTCGTTCCCAACCACAGTATATCAGCCGGAAAATATAAGTGAATGGGACGAAGCATATAGTAAATTTGTGAAGCTGATTAGTGCAGAGAAGTAATAAATTGAGAATGTTCCTAATCCGAAACTACTGAAAAAGTCCGATTTAGCAAGAAGAAGGGGCAAGACAGAGGATCTGTCCCCGTGTGTTGCCCCTGGCTGTAGAGGTACTTTTTCAGTGGTTTCTTCCTATCCTGATAGTAGAAAAAGAAAGGAGTATCAAGTATGTCGGATGCAGTTGGGAAAAAAATATGGGTTATTCCTGACGGTTTTCTCCCGGAGAAAAGTAACGGGGATTTTGTCAGCCATGAAGCTGTATGTGTTTTGAACACTGGTGAAAAGGATGCACATATTAACATTACTGTGTATTTTGAAGACAGGGAGCCTATGGAAAGATTTACAGCGGTATGTGGTGCTAAAAGAACCAATCATATCCGTCTGGATAAGATTGAAGATGCAGATGGTCAAAAGATACCCGTTGGAGTACCTTATGCATTGAAAGTGGAAAGCGACCAGCCAATCGTTGTACAGCACAGCAGGATGGACACGACACAGGCTGAAATGACATTAATGACAACCATGGCCTACCCGGTTGGTTAAGCTAAGAGCTTAGATAATATTTATTTTATCAAAAAACAATAACACCACGTTAAAATTTTATACTCCGAGCTCCGAACTCCAAGCTTCGAGTTGAAACATAATGAAAGGGGAAACAGTATGAGTGAAGTACAAAAAAGAATTGAAGAAAACTATCTGAGAGCCAAGGAAGCCTATGCGGAATGGGGAATTGATACCGATGAAATATTGGAAAAATTGGAAAGGGTTTCGATTTCTCTGCATTGCTGGCAGGGGGATGATGTGGCTGGTTTTGAACGTGTTTCCGAAGACTTGACGGGGGGTATTCAGGTAACCGGTAATTATCCCGGTAAAGCAAAGACACCGCAGGAATTGAGAGCGGACATTGAAAAAGCGCTTTCTCTAATTCCGGGTAAACATCGTCTCAATTTACACGCCATTTATGCAGAGACCGATGGAGAAAAGGTAGAACGAAACGAGTTGCAGCCAAAGCATTTTAAAAATTGGGTAGAATGGGCAAAAGCACAGGGATTGGGATTGGATTTTAACCCAACATTCTTTTCTCACCCACTCAGTGATGACGGGTTTACATTAAGCCATTCAAATAAAGAGATTCAAAAATTCTGGATTGAGCATGGCAAAGCATGCAGAAAGATTGGAGAATATTTTGGAAAAGAACTTGGGACACCCTGTGTAACAAATATCTGGATTCCTGACGGATATAAAGATATTCCTGTGGACCGTTTTGGCCCAAGGCAAAGACTAAAAGAGGCATTGGATGAAATACTTCAAGAGAAGATTTCTCCGGAATACAACCTTGATGCAGTTGAAAGTAAATTATTTGGTATTGGTTCAGAAAGCTATGTAGTAGGTTCTCATGAATTCTACATGGGCTATGCGGTAAAAAATAATACTTTACTTTGTCTGGATGCAGGACATTTCCATCCAACGGAAGTGATTTCTAATAAGATTTCCGCAATGATGAACTTTTTAGATGAAATACTCCTGCATGTAAGCAGGCCGGTAAGATGGGACAGTGACCATGTTGTCATTTTTGACGACGAGTTACAGGCTATTATGCAGGAAATTGTAAGAGGTGATTTCTTAAATAGGACCCATATTGCACTGGACTTTTTTGATGCAAGCATCAACCGAATTGCAGCATGGGTGATAGGTACAAGAAATGCAATTAAAGCACTTTTAAAAGCCATGCTGGAACCTGTTGAAAAGCTAAAACAGTATGAGTTGGAAGGGGACTTTACATCAAGACTTGCATTATTGGAAGAATTCAAATCCTATCCTTTTGGAGCAATCTGGGATTATTATTGTTTGAAGCAAAATGTTCCTGTGAAGGAAGCATGGTTAGATGAAGTGAAACAGTATGAAAAAGAGGTATTAAGTAAAAGAGAATAACAATACTTGATAAACCAAACCAATCCTGGAAATGAACATGAAAAACATAAATGAGACTGTAAAATATCTGGGAATTTCCCAAAGAAACATTTTACAGTCTCTCTTTTTTATATACATAATTGTCAATAAAGCAAGGAAAACTTTAGTAATAAATATGATTGATTTATAATACTACATTAATATATAATACTGCAATGTTCTAGATATTTGAAATTTGGGGGCTGCAATCACATGACCTTTCGCTCTTTTATACAAAACATTTATTTTAGCAAGACACCGTTAAAACCTGAGGATTATGAAATAAGCAGGCGTTTTTTCTTATTTGAAGGAAGTTCTGCGATGGGTATATTTGCTTTAACCAGTGGTGCGTTCCTGGTTGGTTTTGCAAATTATATGGGGGCAAATGATGAATTTAATGGCATCATTGCAGCTATTCCGGTACTTGCCGGCGTGGTTCAGATACTTTCATCTTTTGTATTTGAAAAAATAGAACAGCGGAAATTTTTAATTTCAATTTTGTGTTTGTTTTTTCGTTCGATGCTCGGATTGATAATGTTTATTCCGCTTATAGCAACTGACGCAACTACGAGATTACTGTTGCTGGGTGGGGGTTATGGAGTTGCTTATTTGATTGCTTCATTTATCATTCCGCCGGCATCTAACTGGATAGTGGATTTAACCCCTGAATATATACGTGGAAAATACCTTGCGCAAAAAGATGCTTATTCTCTTGCTTTTCTTACCATTATTACCATTTTGATGGGCAGGGTCCTGGATATTTTCCGGCAAAACGGTAATGAATATGGTGGATTTGTAGTTATTGGAATAGTAGTGTTTCTACTTGCAATCATTAATTTTTACTGTTTATCTTCAGCCAAAGAACCTATACCCGTTAAAAATGGAACTCCGGTTAGATTGAAAGATGTTTTACTAATTCCGCTTAAAAACATCAGGTTTAGAAAAATTATAGTTCTTTTTATCCTCTGGAATGCCGGGCTTCAGGTAGCTGGACCTTTTTTTGCCGTTTATATGGTAACGGGTTTAAAAATCAGCTATACGTACATTATGGCTATGGGAGTAATTTCTTCGGTTATCAGAGTGATTTTGGCACCTTATTGGGGAAAGCTGGCGGACCAAAAGTCCTGGTTTTTTTCTACCAAAGCTTCCGTTGGTATTCTAGCCATTACCCATTTTATGTGGTTTTTTGTGAATAGTCGTACTGCATGGTTGATGATTCCTGTTGTACATATCCTTGGAGGTATTGCGTGGGCAGGGATTAATATCTCTTTATTTAATATCCAGTTTGTTTTTGCACCACGTGAAGGAAGAACCATGTACCTTGCCTCTAATGCAGCCGTCGGAGGGCTTGTCGGTTTTGTAAGTACGCTTGCAGGTTCTGCAATTTTAAGGATCCTGGAAGAATATCGTTTTAGCATTGTTGCGTTTTCTGTCTCAAATATGCAGATTATTTTTGCATTATCCGGTTTGGTGTTAGGTGCTTGTTCGTTGTTTGTGCACCTTTTACCCAAATTGAATGATCCCTCTCAAGTAGATAGTCCTATAATCTAGTAGGTTGAAGAAAAAATAATATACAAAAATATGAGTGTGAATTTAATAATAACTTATTGGGTTTGCTAGATAAAAAAAGCAAAACAGCAGAATGAGAACTAAAGGAACAACGTTAAAATAACGTGGTTCCTTTTTTGTTTTTGTATAATTGATCCTAAACCTATATATTATTTGTACTGCTTTAAGAATTTATACACAAAAACAAAAAATAACTTTACATGGATAAATAAAAGGTGTATAATATAAACAAAGAAAAAACAACATAAACAAAAAATAATAAATAAAAATAGGGGGTTGAATTATGAGGTCTGATTTTGAGATAAAAAGAGAAATATGCGAAATCGGCAGAAGAATTTATAACAAAGGCTTTGTTGCTGCAAACGATGGTAATATTACTGTTAAGGTAAGTGATAATGAATTCTGGGCAACTCCTACAGGGGTAAGTAAAGGATTTATGACTCCCGATATGCTTATCAAAGTCGACGCAGAAGGAAGAGTATTGGAAGGTACATGGAAGCCTTCTTCCGAATTAAAAATGCACCTCAGAGTTTATAAGGAAAGGCCGGACGTAGGTGCTGTTGTTCATGCCCATCCGCCAACAGCTACCGGATTTGCCATTGCAGGTGTTCCACTAGATAAATATACAATGCCGGAAGCAATTATCTTCTTGGGAAGCGTACCTATTGCTGAATATGGTACTCCATCTACCGATGAGATTCCAGATGCACTTAGCAAGTATCTTCAAAGTTATGATGCATTTCTATTAGAAAATCACGGAGCATTAACAGTTGGTAAGGATCTGATGACAGCTTATTTCAAGATGGAAACATTAGAATTCTATGCGAAAATCAGTCTAACCGCAAGATTGCTGGGTGGAGAAAGAGAACTTTCATGCGAACAAATCGGAAAATTAATGGATATTAGAAGAAAATTCAATGTTCCCGGTAAACATCCTGGGTGCCCAAGCTGCAACATTGAAGGAGTGGGCGAGCCGGTTAAACAAGAACTTAAAACTAATGAATCAGGTTTTGACGAAAAAGAGCTTACAGCAATTGTGGCTGAAGTTACAAAACGGGTACTGGCTCAATGCAAGGGTTAGCGGATGGTGAACAAACATGCATAAATCCAAAAGATTCCAAGTGCTTAGTCAACGTCCCGTGCATAATGACGGTTTTGTAAAGGAATGGCCTAAGGTTGGTTTTATCGCTATGGAGAGTGATTCGGACCCACGGCCTTCTATTAAAATTCAAAACGGAATTATTGTAGAGATGGACGGAAAACCAAGAAATGAATTTGATTTTATAGATAGATTTATTGCTGATTATGCTATTGATATAGAAATTGCACAGGAAGCAATGAATACCGATTCACTAAAAGTAGCGAGAATGCTGGTGGATATTAATACCAGTAAAAAGGATATTGCGCGGCTGGCAAATGGTTTCACCCCGGCCAAGCTGGTGGAAATCATGAAGTACCTGAATGTAGTTGAGATGATGATGGCAATGCAGAAAATGAGGGAAAGAAAGATTCCTTCCAACCAGTGCCATGTTACAAATTTAAAAGACCATCCGGTTCAGATTGCTGCAGATGCAGCTGAAGCTGCTGTAAGAGGGTTTGATGAAGAAGAAACCACGGTGGGAATAGCCAGATACGCCCCTTTAAATGCTTTAGCGCTGCTTATCGGATCCCAATCGGGCAGACGGGGGATTCTTACCCAGTGTGCAGTAGAAGAAGCAGTTGAGTTGAAAATGGGTATGAAGGGACTTACCTGTTATGCTGAAACCATTTCAGTATATGGAACTGAAAGAGTTTTTATAGATGGTGATGATACACCCTATTCAAAGGCATTTTTGGCATCAGCTTATGCTTCGAGAGGCATGAAAATGCGATGCACCTCAGGCACAGGATCAGAAGTATTGATGGGAAATGCAGAAGGAAAATCCATGCTCTACCTGGAAGCGCGTTGCCTTCTAGTTATTAAAGGTGCCGGTGTCCAGGGAACCCAGAACGGTGCTATCAGCTGTATAGGTATCGCGGGGGCTGTGCCTTCCGGAATTAGGGCAGTTCTGGCGGAGAACCTTATTGCTGCCATGCTTGGACTAGAGGTTGCATCGGGAAATGACCAGACCTTCTCCCATTCAGATATCAGAAGGACTGCGAGAATGCTAATGCAAATGCTTCCTGGAACAGACTTTATATTTTCAGGATATAGCGCAACACCTAACTACGATAATATGTTTGCCGGATCAAACTTTGATGCAGAAGACTTTGATGATTACAATGTGCTTCAACGGGATTTAAAGATTGACGGAGGCTTAAAGCCGGTAACAGAGCATGCTGTAGTTCAGGCGAGAAACAAAGCGGCACGGGCTTTGCAGGCTGTATTCAGAGAACTTGGATTCCCTCCCATTACTGATGAAGAGGTAGAAGCTGCTACGTATGCTCACGGCAGCAAGGACATGCCGGATAGAAATATAACAGAAGATTTGAGAGCAGCACAAAAGTTGCTTGACGGAGAGCTAACAGGTTTGGATGTTGTAAAAGCCTTATATAACAGTGGATTTGAAGATTTGGCCAGTGCTGTACTGAATATGTTGAAGCAGAGAATATCGGGAGACTACCTCCAGACCTCCTCGATACTAGATGACCAATTCAATGTAATAAGTGCTGTCAATGCACCTAACGATTATATGGGCCCGGGTACAGGGTATAGGGTAGACGGCAAACGCTGGGAAGAGATTAAAAATATAAGTATGGCGATTGATCCGGAGAAGATATGATTTGCAGCCTGGAGCCCGGAGAAATGAAAATCCAAAGCCGTGGATTACTCCAAGATCCGAACTCCTAGCTGATAGAAGGGTGATTCAATATGGAATACAATGAACAACTTGTCAAACTTATTACTGCTAAAGTATTAGAACGGTTAAAACAAAGTCAAAACTTTAATATAGATAATACAACCAGCGTTAAAGCTGATAGCAATGAGCAGAAGCTATTTATTAGAGAAACAGGGGAAGCAGCTGTTGGATTATACAATGACGAAGTGGTGATAGGAGTTGCTCCCGCTTTTGGAGAATCACAGACTGAAACCATCAATGGACTATCTCATTATGATGTATTGAGAGAAATTGCTGCCGGGATTGAAGAAGAAGGACTAAGGTACAGATTTGTAAAAGTCTATAATACTTCCGATGTGTCGTTTATTGCGTTAACAGCGGCAAAACTCAGCGGGTCCGGAATAGGAATAGGGTTGCAATCCAAAGGCACTGCTGTAATCCACCAGAAAGACTTATTTCCCCTTACAAACCTGGAGTTGTTTCCACAGGCACCATTGATTACTAAGGAAATATATAGAAAAATAGGAAAAAATGCTGCCAGATATGCCAAGGGATTATCGCCAACACCAATTACTGTCCAGAATGACTGCATGGTAAGACCTAAATTCCAGGCAAAGGCCGCTTTACTTCATATAAAAGAAACTGAAAAGGTTAAAGATGATGCAAAACCTGTAGCGTTAGAGGTTTCTTTTGGAAAGCAGGTGGTGTAGATGGAAGAGAATAGAATAGAGCAGCTGGTAAAGAGGATAGCGGAAACACAGTTAGGAGTGGGGAGTGAGGAGTGGGGAGTAAAATCTCTGAACTCTGCAAATAACACTTCTAAGCTAACGCTAAGTGATTATCCGCTGGCACAGAAAAGGCCGGAATTGATTAAGAGTTATACGGGGAAAACGTTGAATGATATAACGCTGGAAAAAGTAGTAGATGAAGAAGTGAAGCCGGAGGATATTCGAATCAGTGCTGAAGTATTGGAGCTGCAGGCACAGGTAGCAGAGGCAAATGGTAAAAAGCAGTTTGCCCATAATTTAAGAAGGGCTGCTGAATTAACAAGAATTCCAGATGAAAAAGTACTGGAAATATATGAACTCTTAAGACCCAGAAGAGCCACAAAACAGCAGTTACTGGATGCTGCACAGGAGCTGGAAACCAAATATCAGGCCAAAATCACGGCGAAACTAATCAGGGAAGCAGCGGAAGTATATGAAACAAGAAAGATACTAAGATAGAAATGTAGGAGAGAGAAAGAGGTTTTGAAATTGTTTAAGTTAATTGCCGGCGTTGATATAGGGAACTCTACTACCGAAGTTTGTATTGCAGCCAAGGACGATATAGGGACTTTAAAGTTTTTATCCACAGGATTAACCAAGACAACAGGAATAAAAGGTACGCTGGATAATATCAGCGGTATCATCACTGCATTGGAAGAAGCGGTACAAAAAGCAGGAATAAGGATACAGGACCTGGCTGTGATCAAGATTAATGAGGCTACCCCTGTAATAAGTGAAACAGCAATGGAAACAATTTCAGAGACAGTAATTGTAGAGTCTTCAATGATCGGACATAACCCTTCAACGCCAGGTGGAAGAGGTATAGCAACCGGTATTACCCGAGAAATTAGCAAGCTTCTATCAAGCAAGAAGGGTGAAGAGCTGATTGTAGTAATCCCTGAAGACTGGGACTATGAAGATGCTGCCAGAATCATTAACCAGGCAGTACAACAAGGAATATATGTAAGAGGAGCAATTGTGCAAAAAGACGATGCAGTACTAATTTCGAACCGGCTTATTGCTAAAATTCCCATTGTGGATGAAGTAACATTAATACACAAGGTACCTCTTGAAAAACTTGCAGCAGTGGAAGTAGCAGGCAATGGAGAAACTATAAAGGTACTGCCCAACCCCTATGGTCTGGCATCTATATTTAATCTGTCGCCGGCAGAAACAAAAAATATAATTCCAATATCCCGTAGTTTGATAGGAAACCGTTCGGCAGTAGTTATCAAGACACCGGGAGGAGATGTGAAAAATAGAAAAATACCTGCCGGGAAACTTACCATAAGGGGTGACCGGGCTTCAAGCCGGATAGATGTCATGGATGGCGCCCACAAAATTATGGCGGCACTTAGCAGTGTAGGAAATGTAGAAGATATCGCAGGAGAAGCGGGTACAAATGTTGGAGGTATGATGGCCAGGGTCAAAGGAATAATGGCACAGCTTACCCGGCAGCCTATTGAAGACCTGAATATCAGGGATATATTGGCGGTAGATACCTTTATACCGGTGAAGGTAGCGGGGGGGCTGGCCGGGGAATATGCGCTGGAAAATGCAGTTCTTTTGGCTGCAATGGTAAGGACTAACAGGCTGCCAATGGAGAGCATAGCCCGGGAACTCAGCAAAAGGACAGGGGTGTATGTAAAAATAGCCGGTGCGGAAGCAAATATGGCATTACTGGGAGCATTAACGACGCCGGGAACAGAAAAGCCGTTGGCCGTACTGGATATGGGGGGAGGTTCTACTGATGCAGCCCTTATTGGTGGTAACGGCAGTATCAAAAGTATTCACCTGGCCGGAGCCGGAGACATGGTTACAATGCTTATTAATTCTGAATTGGCACTAGAAGATAAAGAACTGGCTGAATCAATAAAGAAATTTCCTTTAGCGAAAGTAGAGAGCTTACTGCATTTGCGGTTTGAAGATGGTTCAGTTCAATTCTCAGAGACACCGCTGGACCCTGAACTGTATGCCAGGGTAGTGGTAGTAACCGATGAATTTTTGATTCCAATAAAATCAAGCAAGCAGTATACGATGGAAAAGATTCAGTTCGTAAGACGGGAAGCCAAAAGGAAGGTATTTATTACCAATGCGTTAAGAGCACTAACGGCAGTGGCTCCGGAAGGAAATATCAGAAATATAGGATTTGTGGTAATGGTAGGAGGGTCAGCATTAGACTTTGAAATTCCTGAAATGATTTCGAATGAGTTGTCTCAATACCGGATTGTAGCAGGAAGGGGAAATATACGGGGCACCGAAGGACCAAGAAATGCCGTTGCTACTGGTTTGGTGTTAAGTGAGTAATTCATGGAATTGAGAATTGACAATTGAGAATGGAGAATTAGAGGATGATATATACCAAAACCGGTGATGAAGGAATGACGGACACTTTAAGCAAAAAGAGAGTATCAAAAAATGACCTGTCAATCCATTTGATCGGTACAATGGATGAATTTACTTCTGCCCTGGGGTTGGCCCGGTCATTCTTGGACGATGAAAATGTACTGAAAGATTTGATATATGTTCAAAGAGATATTATAGCCTTTAATGCACAGGTCGTTGGTGGGAAATATGTTATCACCCAGGAGAAGATTGAATTTATTGAAAAACTCATAGATAAATACCAGCAGCAAGTTGGAAGCTTTAAAGGTTTTATACTTCCAGGAGCGTTCCATTCCACAGCAGCATTGGATATGGCAAGAACGATTGTACGCCGGGCTGAAAGAATTGCTGTCGGGTTAAAGGAAAAAAGAGAAATAAACGAATTTGGACTGATCTATTTAAACAGGCTTTCCGACTTAATATATGTGATGGCGCGATATATAGAACTTAAGGAGAAAGTTAAAGAGATTGTAAAAAAAGTTGTTAAGGAAAGAGGGGAGTGGACGGTGGGGAGTGAGGAGTTAAAACATGATGGACTCTTCGCTGCAAAGAATGAAGGTGATTTTGGTAAGTTAACACTCCAAGCTGCGAAGCAATTATCGTTGGAAATTGAGAAAAAGGCGATAGAGAAAGGCATGAAAGTTGTAATTGCTATTGCCGATGAAGGTGGTAATTTAATACTGCTACACAGGATGGATGACGCCTTTATTGCCAGTATTGATATTGCAGTTAATAAAGCCTATACATCGGCAGCATTAAAAATGTCTACTGAAACAGTTGGAAACTTGTCACAGCCGGGAAGTCCTTTGTATGGATTGCAGTTTACCAACAGCGGCAGGATTGTCATTTTTGGTGGTGGTGTTCCGCTAAAGCAGGCAGATAAAGTTGTAGGTGGGTTAGGTGTAAGTGGCGGAACAGCTGAACAGGATATAGAGCTTGCTGAATTTGGTGCTCAAATATTTGAAAAAGGGGGTCGAAACCAATGATAGATGAAAAACAAATCAACCTGATAGTAGAAAAGGTGCTTAAGAATATAGCAGCTGGTAATATAAGAGAAACAGAAAATAAAAAGCTATTAGGTGTGTTTGAATCGATGGAAGATGCGCTTGAAGCAGCAGAAAAAGCTTATAACAGCTTAAGGGAGTATTCTATTGAGCAAAGAGAGCAAATGATATCTGCAATCAGAAAGTTGACTTTAGAGAATGCAGAAATAATGGCAAAAATGGGTGTGGAAGAAACCGGGATGGGAAGGGTGGATCATAAGATATTAAAACACCAACTGGTAGCAAACAAGACCCCGGGAACTGAAGACTTAAACACTACAGCATGGTCGGGGGACAGGGGGCTAACCCTGGTAGAAAGAGCACCCTATGGTGTGATTGGAGCCATTACACCCAGTACCAATCCAAGTGAAACAGTAATCTGTAACAGTATTGGAATGATTGCAGCGGGAAATGCAGTGGTATTCAATCCTCACCCTAATGCAGTCAATGTATCAAATTTTGCAGTAGATTTGGTAAATAAAGCAGTAATGTATGCAGGGGGACCGAAGAACCTGGTCTGTTCCGTATATAAGCCAACACTGCAATCGGCGGATATTATGATGAAACACCCAGCTGTGAAACTTCTTGTTGCTACAGGGGGTCCGGGGGTTGTACGTGCCCTGCTCTCCTCGGGTAAGAAAGCCATTGGGGCCGGAGCGGGAAATCCTCCGGTAATTGTGGATGATACCGCTGATATTAAGAAAGCAGCTAAAGATATTATAGATGGAGCAACCTTTGACAACAACCTTCCCTGCATTGCAGAAAAAGAGGTATTTGCATTAGAAAATATTGCTGATGAACTGGTTTACTATATGCAGCAAAACGGAGCATACCTTATTAAAGGAGAAGAGATTGAACAACTGGTAAAAATAGTGCTAACTGAAAAAGAAGAACTTCAGGGTAAGGGATGTACCGATAGGCCTAAGAGAGAATTAATGATTAATAAAAAATGGGTAGGAAAAGATGCAAAGTTGATTTTGAAGGAGTTGGGTATCTATGTTGAAGATGATATTCGCTGCATCATTTGTGAAACCGGTGCAGATCATCCTTTTGTGGTGGAAGAGTTGATGATGCCTATTCTGCCCATCGTGAGAGTAAATAATGTGGATGAAGCTATTCGTTTAGCAGTAAAAGCAGAACATGGCAACAGACATACAGCACATATGCACTCAAAAAATATAGACAATCTTACAAAGTTTGCAAAAGCAATCGGAACTACAATCTTTGTAAAGAATGCACCATCCTATGCCGGAATTGGTGTAGGAAGCGAAGGATATGCTACGTTTACCATTGCCGGACCAACGGGTGAAGGCCTCACCTCAACCAAGACATTTACAAGAGAAAGAAGATGCGTACTGGTTGATTCGTTGTCGATTATTTGAATAATTACTATACATTTACTGAAAGTAATTTTACATGGCAGATAAAGTCAATAAGTTCACGGTTCACAGTAAAAGATATTAAATCGTTTACTACTGTGAACTGCGAGCTATAAGATCTACATGAAATAAAGAACTAATATAGAACATTATAAGAAAAGATGGGGGGAATAGTAATGTCGATTAATGAAAAAGATATAGAATCTTTAGTAAAGGCAGTGCTGGAAGAGTTAAGTGGAAGTACTGTTAAGTCTTTTGCCGGCAGCAAATCAAATATGGCAAAAGCAGCAGTTTTAACCGGATTGAAAAAAATAGAAGTAAAAGAATTCCCGATTCCTCAAATAAAAGATGATGAAATTCTTGTTAAAGTGGAGGGTTGCGGTGTTTGCGGAACTGACGTGCACGAGTGGAAAGGTGACCCGTTTGGATTAATACCGGTGGTATTAGGACATGAAGGCACTGGTGAAATCATAGCCCTGGGCAAGAATGTTACACAAGATACTGTGGGAAACCCTGTAAAAGTTGGCGACAAAATCGTAACTTCGGTTTCAGTCTGTGGAAAATGCAACATGTGTTTACATCATCCTGATAAACCAAACCTTTGTGAGAATCAAGGAGTTTATGGTTTGATTCCCGACAGTGAGGAATATCATTTAAATGGTTGGTTTGCAACACATCTTGTGATACGAAAAGGCTCAACCTTCTATAAAGTTTCAGATATGAGCCTCGAGCAGAGAATGTTGATTGAATTGGCTGCGGTAGCAGTACATGCAGTAGAAAGAGCTAAGACAACAGGAATTTTAAACTTCAACAGCAAAGCACTGGTACAGGGCTGCGGTCCGGTAGGGCAAATGGTGATCGCTGTATTAAAAACCCTGGGAGTAAGACATATCATTGCTATTGACGGAGATAACCAGAGATTAGCGATGACTAGAAAATTAGGCGCATTAGATACTATAAACTTTAAAGAAATCAATACATTGGATGATAGAATTGCATTCGTTAAGGACAAAACAGCAGGGTTGGGTGTGGATTTTGCATTCCAGTGCACTGGGGTTCCAGCAGCTTCTTCAGAAATATGGAAGTATATCAGAAGAGGCGGAGGACTTTGTGAAGTAGGCTTCTTTGTAGACAACGGTGACAGTAAGATTAATCCTCATTATGATATATGTAATAAAGAAATCACTGTTGTAGGTTCATGGGTATATTCACCTAAGGAATATCCGGTCACAATTGCTTTTATGAAGAGGGCCAAAGAAATCGGTCTTCCTTTGGAAGAATTAATTACACATAGGTATGGACTATATGAACTTAATGAGGCAATGGAAACAAATATAGCATTGAAAGGTATAAAAGTAGCCTATGTGAATAAGGAGATATAGTGTATGGGGAATCAAGCAATAGGTTTTATTGAAGTATTCGGCTATGTTACAGCAATTAAAGCAGCGGATGCAGCTGCGAAAGCAGCAGATGTCAGAATTGTAGCGCTTGACTCCACAAAGCCGGCAGCCGGAGACGCAGCAGAGGTCCCATTGGTGATGCTTGTAAAGCTTGAAGGAAGTGTTTCAGCAGTCCAGGCCGCTGTAGCTGCAGGAGTAGAAGCTGCAAAAAGGGCATCCGGTGTAATAGCACATCATGTAATCGCACGACCGGATGATGAAACACAAAAGCTCGTAACCATTTCAAATGTAGGAAAAGACAAGTTAAGAAAAGTGGGGAGTAAACAGTGAGGAGTGGAGAGTTATTAACTCCGAGCTTTAAATCAAAATATTATAAATAAATATTAAATGAGAGGAGAATTAATTAACATGGAAGCTTTAGGAATGGTAGAAACAAGAGGATTAACCGCATCAATAGAGGCAGCAGATGCTATGGCAAAAGCAGCAAATGTAGTATTGGTAGGAACAGAAAAAATAGGCTCAGGACTTGTAACCGTTATGGTAAGAGGAGACGTAGGAGCAGTGAAAGCCGCAACAGAAGCAGGTGCTGCAGCAGCAAAGAGACTTGGCGAGCTTGTAGCAGTACACGTAATCCCAAGACCACATAGTGATATCGAAAAGATATTGCCAACTATTAAATAATGATAGTATGAAAATAAGCCTGGCAAATCTATTTTCATCAATATCTTTATCTCAAACTTGGAGGTCAATATGGATTATTCAATCGCGTTAATGGAAGTTCAAAGCCTTGTAGCTGCAATTGAAGGATTGGATGCCATGTTAAAAGCTGCAGATGTGGAGCTTATTGCTACAGAAAGACGATTAGGCGGAAGACTGGTAACAGTCGTTATTCGCGGCAGTGTTTCCGCAGTTACGGCAGCTTTGGAGGCAGGGACTGCAGCCGCAAATAGGGTTGGCAGGGTAGTAGCTTCAGAAGTTATCGCCAGACCACACCCGGAAATAATGAAGTTTTTTAATTAATGAAAGGATGAGGTGCGAAAATGGCACAAATCCCGGAAGTAGACATAAAAGAAATTACAAAACAGGTAGAGCAAGATATTGCTCAAAAAACTCAAGGGCAGGCAGAACAAAAAAAGACAACGGAAAAACCTATTCAATCAAAAAGGAAAGAAACTGCTAAAAAGGCATTACAGCTTGAAGAGAAGCAAGAAGCTCCAAAGCAGGAAAAAGATAATGAAAATGAAAAAATTAAGGAGGTCAAATCAATGAATAATGAAGCTTTAGGAATGGTAGAAACAAGAGGATTGGTAGCTGCAATAGAGGCAGCAGATGCCATGGTAAAAGCAGCAAATGTAGTGCTTGTAGGAACAGAAAAAATAGGTTCAGGACTTGTAACCGTTATGGTAAGAGGAGACGTAGGAGCAGTGAAAGCTGCAACAGAAGCAGGTGCTGCATCCGCAAGCAGGCTGGGCGAAGTAATCGCTGTGCATGTAATACCAAGACCACATGGGGACATTGAAAAGATACTTCCATCAATCAAGTAATATGAAAATAGCTCGGAGCTTGGAGCTCGGAGTTAAAAGCCGCTAAAAAGTCAAATTTAGCAGGTAGAAGGGATGCGACTTGGGGACGGTTCGTCTGTTGCATGTGATTTTCATGCGACTGAGGAACCGTCCCCAAGTCGAAGCCCTGACCAGTCAGCGCTATTTTCATCGTTATTTGTGACGGGCGTGCCCGGCGTGGCAGTTAATATGACAATAGTGTTCAAGGGTGGTGTTATAATGGACCAAAAAGAATTAGTATCTCTTATTGTTTCAGAGGTTGTAAAAGAATTGAAGCAAAAAGAAAGTATTAAAGTAAATAAAAGAGAAAAAGAAGAATTAGAAGGTATCAAGGTTGGGATTTCTGCCCGTCATGTGCACCTATCTCAGGAAGACCTGGAAACCTTATTTGGAAAAGGGTATCAATTAACAAAATTTAAAGAACTTATGGGGGATGAATTTGCGGCAAAAGAACAGGTTACCCTTGTCGGGCCAAGCCTTAGAAGTATAGAAAATGTAAGGGTATTAGGACCGGTTAGAAAAAATACGCAGGTTGAGATTGCGAAAACTGATGCAATACGTCTTGGAGTAAATCCTCCTGTCCGGCCTTCGGGAGAAATTGCCGGTTCTGAAAGAATTGTAATAGTAGGACCGAGAGGGGTTGTACACATTAAGGAAGGTTGCATTATTGCAAATCGTCATATTCACATGACACCCGCTGATGCTCAAAGATATGGATTAAAGGATAACGATTATGTGGATGTTGAAACACGAAGCTGCAGACCGGCTCTTTTTTGTGGAGTTCAGGTAAGGGTTCATGAGAAATTTAACACTGAGATGCATATAGATACCGATGATGGAAATGCTGTAGGAATTAAAACCGGTGATATTATTAAAATTTTAGGCAAGTCTTCAAAAAATAGATGTGGAATAAGACTGTCTGAAAATGTATAAGGATGTGTAAACATGATACTTGGTAAAGTAATAGGTACGGTTGTCAGTACCAGAAAAAACGAATTACTTATCGGCTCTAAGTTTATGCTGGTCCAATATATTGAGAATAACGAGTTGGTTGAAAAATATATTGTTGCAGTAGATAGTGCAGGCGCAGGAATAGGAGAAACTGTCCTTGTCGCTACAGGCAGTGCAGCCAGATTGGCATTAGATAAAAAGGATGCTCCGGTAGATGCAACGATAGTGGGAATTGTGGATTAGTTAACAATTAAGAATTGTTAAGGATTTATTGCTATGTTTTTTATAGGTTAATTTTAAATATGGTGGATTTTGGTGATGTAAATGAATATAAACGAGTTGCAACAAATCATATATAATGCAGGAATTGTAGGTGCGGGAGGGGCTGGGTTTCCTACACACAAAAAAATAAGTGAAAAGGTGGAAACAATTATTGTAAATGCGGTAGAATGTGAGCCGCTGCTAAAAGTAGACCGCCATCTTGTTGTTGAATATTTAAATGAAGCTGTCCAAGCTTTAAAAATACTAATAGATGCACTAAATGCCGGCAAAGCTTACATTGCTTTGAAGTCAAAGAATATCAAGTATCTGAAGAATATAGATGAATTGAGTTTGAAAACAAGTAAGGTCGAGATAAAAGAAATACCGGATATATACCCTGCCGGGGATGAAGTGGTCTTAACTTATGAGGTGACAGGAAAAATTGTTCCCGAAGGAAATATTCCTTTATCGGTAGGGGTAATGGTAATAAATATCGAGACTTTATTTAATATATACAAGGCTTTAAATGGCAGTCCTGTAACATACAAATATGTTACTGTTACCGGAGAAGTGGATGAGCCTGTTACTCTTTGTGTTCCTGTGGGGACACCTGTAAAAAAACTATTGGCCTTTGCAGGATTTTATGATACTATTGGATATACAGTGGTTATGGGTGGACCGCTTATGGGATCCATTTGTGATCCCCAAAAGGAAGTAGTTACCAAGACTACCAAAGGGATTATCGTATTACCGGCTAATCATCCACTTATTCAAAAGAAAAAAATTAAGGCAAGCGTGGCTTATAAAAGAGCATCTTCGGCATGCTGTCAATGCAGGATGTGTACAGATATGTGCCCTCGCTATCTTTTAGGTTATTCAATAGAGGTGCATAAAACTGTAAGGTCAGTTGCAAATGAAATAACTACCGATGCAGCACCCTATTTGCAATCACATTTGTGTTCAGCCTGCGGTGTATGCGACTATATCGCCTGTACCCAGGATATAATCCCTAGAACAATATGTTCAGAAGTTAAAAATCAGATGATTAAGAATAATTTGAGATATACTAATGGTAAAGCTCCTCAAAAGGTGCGTAATGAAAGACAATATCGGTTGCTTCCTTCACAAAGGATTATTGAAAGATGCGGACTAAAAAAATATGATATAGAATCAAAGACTGTTGAGATGCCGCTGGTGGTCCCAGAAGTCCGTATACCTCTAAAACAACATATAGGTAAACCAGCTACCCCGGTTGTAAAGGTGGGCGAACAGGTAAAGCAGGGACAACTGATAGCGCAGGTTGCATACGAAGATTTGGGTGCTAATATACACTCAAGCATTAATGGAATGGTTTATGAGATAAATGATAAAGAGATAATAATAATTAAGAATTGAGAATTGTATGTAAGGCGGGGATGTATATTTTTTAGGTGATGAATATTATAGAAAATTATAATTCTCAATTCATTATGACGGGTGGTTTTAATGAGAAATTCAATAGGATTAGTAGAATTCAAAAGTATATCAAAAGGTATAGAAACTGCTGACGGCATGATGAAGAGCGCAGGAATCGAACTGCTCCAGGCTACTCCGTTTTGTCCTGGAAAGTATGTTGTCCTCATAGGAGGAGAACTATCAGCGGTCAACAGTGCTGTAGACTATGCAAAGCAGGTAGTTGCAGATAATATTATAGACAGTTTTGTAATTGGCAATGTGAGTCAGCAAGTTTTCCCTGCCCTGACAGCTACCACCGAAATTAGAAATAAAAATGCATTAGGTATCATTGAAACATTTACAGTAGCTTCAGCAATAGAAGGGGCAGACCTGGCAGTAAAAGCAGCTGTAGTAGACCTGATAGAAATTCGACTTGCAAGGGGCATGGGAGGAAAATGCATTGCACTTATGACAGGAGGCGTGGCAGATGTTACAGCAGCAGTAGAAGCAGGAGCTAAGAAAGTGGAAGAACAAGGACTACTTGTGAATAAAATAGTAATTGCAAATCCCCATAAAGATTTATGGGAAAAAATTATCTAACCAGGAGATGGAAAGGCGGATTTATAGGGGGAGTTCAAAATGAAAATTCTCCGAACTCCGGACTCCAAACTCCGAACTATTATAGGATGGAGTGACGGTATGCTAGCTGTAGAAAGAAGAAAAAAAATAATAGAATTAATTCATCAAAAAAAGAGTGTATTAGTACCGGAGCTCAGTAAATTGTTTGCGGTTACCGAAGAAACCATACGGCGCGACCTTGAAAAATTGGAACAGCAGGGTGTACTGGTTAGGACCTATGGCGGGGCTACACTGCCTGATGAATCTGTCAATGAGATACCGGTAGAAGAAAGGCAGACCATTAACTATGAGGGAAAAGATATTATTGGAAGAACAGCCGCTAAGCTCATCAAGGAAGGTGAAACCATCTTTTTAGATGCAAGTACTTCATCACTTCATGTGGCACGGCATATAAAAGACCGTAAAGGAATTACTGTCATAACCAATGCAGAAAAGGTTGTAGCGGAATTATCTAAAAGTGATGGAATTAATGTTATCTGCATCGGCGGGGTGTTAAGAAAAAACAGCTTATCCTATGTGGGCAGAGTAGCTGAAAATACCATATTAAATAATTATTATGCCAATAAGACTTTCCTTTCCTGCCGGGGTGTAACGCTAAATAGGGGCTTAACTGACTCCAATGAACAGGAAGCAGAAATAAAAAAGGCAATGATGGAATGTTCAGACAGTGTAGTCTTTCTATGCGACCATAGCAAATTTGGCAAGCTGGGCTTTCCCATACTGGCATCCTTGGATGAGATAGATTATTTTGTCACGGATGTTGAAATGGATAAAGAATGGCAGGATGAGTTAAAGAAGAAGAAAGTAGAAATTATCATGGCATCGTAGGAAAACAAAGACAAGGGGACGGTTTTTCTGTCCTTCTTGCCTTTCCCCTTGTCTTTGCTAAAAATTGCTACTTGTAAATTGCGAACTTTTTTTAGTAGAAAGAAGGAATTTTTTAATTTATGTAGAATATATTTATTATAGCGTGTAATCGTATGCATAGATAGGATGGTTAGGAGTAGAATACATGGCAGTTACTGTAAAAGATGTTGCAAAACTTGCCGGAGTATCCACAGCAACAGTATCAAGAGTGATAAATGACGATCCCAGAATAAGTGAAGAGACAAAAGCAAAGGTGCTTGACTGCATAAAAAAACTGGATTACAAAATTAACAGCATTGCACGAAGCTTAAAAACTAATAAAAGCTATACTGTAGGTTTCATTTGCCCCGAGATTCCTAATGACTTTTTCATGACCATTGCCAAAGGGGTGGAAGATGAACTTCGAAAGCAAGGCTACAGTGTCATTATTTGTAACTCTAATGAGAGTGTTGAAGAAGAGGAGGAACGCATAAAGCTTCTGTGTGAAAAATGCGTTGACGGTATTATTATCATTCCTGCATCCAATGAGGGGAAACACTTTAATCAATTAAAGGATTTAAAGATCCCTGTGGTACTGGTAGACCGCCTGGTAGAAGATTTTGTAGCTGATGCGGTACTTGTTGACAACATCAATGGTTGTTATGGTGCTATAGAATACCTGATTAATCAGGGTCAGAGAAGGATCGGCTTCATTGGTGGTGATATGAGGCTTACTTCAGCAAAAGAGAGATATGATGGTTACAGAAGAGCTTTAAAAGATTACTGTATACCTTTAGAGGAAGAGATTATCAAGTTTGGCGACTTCCACATACAAAGCGGATATGAGTTAATGAAGGAGCTGACAGAGATCGAAAATCCGCCACATAATGTATTTATTTCAAACTATTTCATGCATATAGGTGCTACCAAATATCTGATAGAAAATAGGGGAAAATTAAAGCAGCCGGTATCTATTACCAGTTTTGACGACCTTGAGCTAACTTCTATCCTGGGGTTTTCTAACATTATTATTGCGCAGCCTATGATGGAAATTGGGAGTAAGGCAGCCGGATTATTAATGGACAGAATTAACCAGGAGGAAATACCTTTTCCCCAGATTATAAGATTGAAGACAAAATTAATTATTAATGAACAACTAAATAACACTCTAATGTAATCGAGTGCATAAAGTATAAAACATATTTTTAATACATTAAGGGAGGATAAAACTATGGCGAACATTAAAGATTTAAAAGTGAATGAACCACAAAACAGGTTGCGCGGATCTCTTCCTAAAATAGGTATCCGTCCTACCATTGATGGACGAAGAAGAGGGGTAAGGGAATCGCTTGAAGAACAGACCATGAACATGGCAAAAGCCGCTGCAAAATTTCTTGAAGAAAACCTAAGACATTCAAATGGTATGCCGGTAGAGTGTGTAATCGCCGATACCTGTATCGGCGGTGTTGCTGAAGCTGCACAATGCGCTGAGAAATTTGCCAGAGAGGGAGTTGGTGTATCTATCACTGTAACTCCATGCTGGTGTTACGGTACTGAAACGATTGATATGGACCCTATGATTCCAAAAGCAATCTGGGGATTTAACGGTACTGAGCGTCCTGGTGCCGTTTATCTTGCAGCAGCGCTTGCAGGACATAACCAGAAAGGACTGCCTGCGTTTAGCATCTACGGAAAGGACGTTCAGGATGCCGGGGATACTACTATACCGGAAGATGTAAAAGCAAAGCTCCTTCAATTTGCTAAGGCCGGTTTAGCTGTAGCGACCATGCGTGGCAAATCCTATTTATCCATGGGGTCAGTTTCTATGGGTATTGCCGGGTCTATTGTCAATGAAGAGTTCTTTCAGAACTATCTCGGTATGAGAAATGAATACGTTGACATGTCTGAATTTGTTAGAAGAATGGATGAAGAAATTTATGACAAAGAAGAATTTGAAAAAGCATTGAAATGGGTAAAGGAAAATTGCAAAGAAGGTCCCGATGATAATGCTCCTGAACTTCAGACTTCCAGAGAAAAAAAGGATAAGGATTGGGAAACCGTTATAAAAATGACAATGATCGCAAGAGACCTTATGGTTGGTAATCCAAAACTTGCAGAACTTGGTTTTGGAGAAGAAGCATTGGGCCATAATGCAATTGCTGCTGGCTTCCAGGGACAGAGACAGTGGACCGACCATTTTCCAAATGGTGACTTTATGGAAGCAATCCTTAATTCATCCTTTGACTGGAACGGTATCAGAGAACCTTTCATTGTTGCGACGGAAAATGACAGCTTAAATGGTGTTGCTATGCTGTTTGGACACTTATTAACCAATACAGCCCAGGTATTTGCTGATGTTAGAACTTACTGGAGTCCGGAAGCAGTAAAACGGGTTACAGGTTATGAATTAACCGGTTTGGCAGCAAATGGGCTTATTCACCTTATCAACTCCGGTCCTGCTGCGTTGGATGGATGTGGAGAACAATCCATCGACGGGAAACCGGCTATGAAGCCTTTCTGGGAAATTACTCCTGAAGAAGCCGGCAAATGCCTTGATGCTACATTATGGAGACCGGCCGATATGGGATATTTCAGGGGTGGTGGTTACTCATCCGATTTTCTGACAAAAGGCGGAATGCCTGTAACCATGTCAAGAATTAATATTATTAAGGGAATTGGTCCTGTACTTCAAATTGCTGAAGGATATACGGTAGAGTTACCGGAAGAAGTTCATGATATCCTGGATAAACGTACTAATCCAACATGGCCAACCACATGGTTTGCGCCAATCTTAACTGGTGAAGGTGCATTCAAGGATGTTTACTCTGTAATGGCAAACTGGGGTGCAAATCACGGTGCATTCAGCTATGGACATATTGGAGGAGATTTAATTACCCTTGCATCCATGCTGAGAATTCCGGTATGCATGCATAACGTATCTGAGGATAGAATTTACAGACCAAGCGCATGGGCTGCTTTTGGTACAAAAGACTTAGAAGGTGCTGATTATAGGGCTTGCGCTAACTTTGGACCATTATACGGTAAGAGATAAAGATAGGGAGGGCACAATGAAAAAACCATTAAAAATGCTGGCATTTGATTTTGGGGCAAGCAGTGGTAGGGCAATTCTGGGTACTTTTGACGGAGAAAAGTTAACTACTGAAGAAATGCATAGATTTTCCAATGATCCGGTAAATATTAGAGGCAGCCTTTACTGGGATACATTGAGGCTGTTTTATGAAATCAAGCAGGGAATATTAAAATGCGTGAACAGCGGACATAAAGACATCGCTTCTATGGCCGTTGACACCTGGGGTGTAGATTTTGGTTTACTGGATGAAAAGGGAAATCTTTTAGGAAATCCCTATCACTACAGGGATACCCGGACCGATGGAATGATGGAGGAAGTTTTTAAGATTATTCCCAGGGATGAATTATATTCCAAGACTGGAATACAATTCATGAAATTGAACACTATCTTTCAATTGTTTTCTATGAAATATTACAATTCACCTTTATTGAGAGAAGCAAAGACCTTATTGTTAACGCCCGACTTGTTTAACTATTTCTTAACTGGGGTAAAATCAACGGAATACAGTATTGCAAGTACAACTCAGCTGTTAGATCCGGAAAAAAGGGAATGGTCAGCAGAAATACTGGAACGGCTGGGATTGCCAAAACACTTATTTACCAGTATTGTGCCTTCAGGAACTGTCATAAGTTCATTGTCCAAAGACATTGTACATGAATTAGGTACCGGAGAAATATCAGTTATAGCCACTGCATCCCATGATACTGCATCAGCAGTAGCTTCGGTTCCTGCCATAGATGAAGACTATGTTTATATAAGCTGCGGGACATGGTCATTGATGGGTGTTGAAATTGACCAACCGGTTATTAATAATAAAAGCAGTTTACTATCCTTTACTAATGAAGGCGGTGTAAATAATAAGATAAGATTCCTCAAAAATATTATGGGACTGTGGCTTGTACAGGAATGTAAGAGACAGTGGGACAGGGAGGGAGATAAGACAAGTTTTGCAGAATTGGAAGCAATGGCGAGAGAGGCAAAACCCTTTGTATCTTTTGTAGATCCTGATCATGAATCTTTTATTACCCCAGGAGATATGCCGAATAAAATCAGGGAATTCTGTAAAAATACAAATCAACCGGTTCCGGAAAGTAAAGGCGAGGTAGTACGTTGTATTGCACAAAGCCTTGCCTTAAAGTATAGAAAAACGGTAGAAAGCCTGCAGGATATTCTAGGCAAAGAATTGTCCGTCATTCATATGGTGGGCGGCGGTATAAAAGATACCATGCTGTGCCAGTTTACGGCAAATGCCACAGGGAAAGAAGTAATGGCAGGGCCGGTAGAAGCAACTTCCATAGGAAATCTTATGGTACAGGCAATGGCGCTGGGTGAAGTAAAGACTTTAAGGGAAGTAAGGCAGATTGTAAAGAAATCCTTCCCTACAACGATATATGAACCTCAGGATGTAAATGCATGGAATGAGGCCTATGAAAAGTTTAAGAAAATTGTAGGCTGAGTTTTACAGTATACCATATATATTTATTTTGTAGGGGCGGGCCTATGTGTCCGCCCTATAGTACTTATTCAGCTCTCTTGTTGTTAAAATTTTTTTGGTACTCAGAAGGATAGCAGCCAACAAATTTTACAAATACTTTTGTGAAATGACGAGTGCTATAATATCCAACTTCCTTTGCAACTTGTTTTACCTGCATTTGAGGATTGTCTGTAAGCATTTTTTTTGCATTTAATATACGGACTTCTGTTAAGTAATCTATAAATTTCATACCGGTTTTTTTATGGAACAAGCTGCTTAAGTAGTTTGGCGTAATATTTAATTTTTCTGCAATAGGACCGATGCCAATATCATACATATAGTTCTGGTCTATAAAGGAAATAACCTGGCTTACCAGGTCCGGTTGGCTTATTTTTTCTGTTTTATTTTGAACCAGTAAGTGTTCTCCATACTTATCCAGCGTGTTAATCCATGAATTCATATCTTGGTTTATTTCAAGCTTACAATTCATTGAACAAAATAAAAATCCGGATATAGCTTTTTTGACTTTTGAATTATTGATGCATTTAAAATCTAACATCAGTGATTTCAACTCTTTTAAAACTTTTCCATAATGCAGGTACATGTTTTCATTATAATACTCGCATAAATTAATGAGTAAGGTACTAAGCCTAAGTTTGGCCGGATCCTTTTCGTTTAGAATAAGGTCCTGTATCGTCCATTTTATCCCTATTCCCAGCATTACCCGAAGAGGAGCTAGTTTTTGAATTTGATAAAGTTGTTCATAGAATGATTTATAATGAGAAAACTCATCGGTTTGTAAAACTGTTATGGAAAATTGAGAATCGTTTAATTGATTAACAAGGTGCACAACTTTTTCAAAATAACTGTTAATCAGCTGCTTACATTCATTTTCTTGTATGAAATTCCAGGCACAAACTGTAGCCAGATCTCCGTTGGATAGATTAAATAATGCAATTTTTATATCATTAACCAATAAACTGTCGATAATTGAACGCAGCGCGTAAAAAAATTTCCGCTGGCGTTCTGCTTTGCAATTCTCATTTAAGGAACTGTCTATGCAAAAAACCGCTCCCATAAGTTTTGATTTTAAAATAATATGTTCAGCATCTTTTTCCTGTATAAAATCTATATCGTAGTACAAAGAGATAATATCTCTCTCAAATTTTTTATTCAAGGTTATCTGATATTCTTTATTTTGTTTTATTAATATTTTAAGTGTTTCTTCCAATTCTTCAGGGCTTACCGGTTTTAGCAAATAGTTGGAGGCACCAAGTCTAATGGCTTCCTGAGCATAATCAAACTGTGAAAATCCTGTAAGAATAACCCACTGGGTATGGGGTGAAACGGTTTTCCCAATTTTGATTGCCTCTAACCCATTGAGCTTAGGCATTTTTATATCCACAAAAGCGATATCAGGAGTAAATGTTTCTAACATATTCACAAATTCTTCCCCATTTTTTGCCTCACCGACAATTTCCAATGGTAAATTCATATCCATCAACATGCTTTTAAGACTTATCCTGACCATTTTTTCATCGTCAGCTATCAATATTTTCATCTTTTCACTTCCTTTTCTGGAATTGTAATCACAACGTGTGTCCCCGAACCTATTTGGCTTTCAATTTCAAAGATGGCATCTTGATATGCCATCTTTAACCGCTCCTGGACATTGGAAAGACCTATATTGGGCTTGATATATTGAGAACTTTTATCAAAGCCTGCTCCATCATCCTTTACAGAAATTTTCAATAGGGATTGATCATTTTTTTGCTCTAATCCTGCCCAAATATCTATAAGGCATGTTCGGTCCAGCGGTTCGATGCCATGTATAATGGCATTTTCAACAATTGGCTGTAAAAGCAGCTTTGGAATTTTATAACTTCCTATTTTATCATCAAATTGAATATTTACTTTCATACGGTCGTCAAACCGAAGTTTTTGAAGTCCACAATATCTTTGCAAAAAGAGAAATTCTTCCGCAATCGATGTCCAATCATCATGTTCTAGAATATAGCGAAGCATGCCTGTTAAGGATAAAATCGCTTTTTCCAACATTTTACGGTCGCCTAACCGGTTGAGTCCAATAAATCCGTTCAGGGTATTATATAAAAAATGCGGCTGAATCTGGGCTTGCAGTGCATGATATTCAGCATTGCGCTGGTTGAGTATGGCTCGGTACTCCCGGTCAATGAGTTCATTTAATTTAAATATCATGTTATTTAATGCATTTCCTAATTGTGCTATCTCATCATTCCCCCGTGTCTGGAATTGAATTTTTAAATTTCCCTGTTCAACCTTTTTCATCACTTCTATCATTTTTTTAAAAGGAGTAATGATCCCGTGTGAAAGCCCGGAGAATAGTAAAAATGTAACAAACAAACCGCCTATTGCAAATAAAACGCCAATGGTATACATCCATCTTACCCGTGATGCAATTTCGGAGTAAGAGAGCAGGACAACGATTTTCCAATCAGCAGGTTCAATGTTTTTTGCAACTAATGTATAAGAGTCCTGTTCACCTTTTATAATGGGAGCATTTTTTTGTATCTGACTCCGGATATCAGCTGACAAAGGCTGATTAGAGTATAATAAGCGTCCATTGTGGTCCAGGATGGACACAATGGAATTTACATTGAATTTAATCCTGCTCACCATTTTTCCAAATATCGAAGTATCTGCATCTGCCATGATTACACCCAGCGGTTCGTGTGTGTTGGGGTCTTTAATCAGGCGTGCTACCGAAAAAACTTCAGTTACATTCGGCGGGGAAAAATAGTCCGATGTATGCAATCCGATAAATGCGACCTTCCCGTCTGCTTTCACCGCTTCTCTATACCATTCCTGCCCGGAAACAGGATAATCTTTAATTATCTGTGTGTAGTCGTGTTTCCATGCAGCAAACAACGAATTATCATAGGTGAAAAGAATAAAGCCTAAAATATCTTTTCTGGTATTTTGCAAAAAATTAGGCAAAGTACTATTGAGAGCCCTGTCAGCAATCAGCCGGGCATACTCGTCCGAGTGTTCATATTCCCCCCTGGCTTTCAACTTGACGGCAAATAAAATGTCGTCATTTAAATAAGGCATTATGGTCAATCTTTCCAAATCATCCAGATAAGTTGAGATGTTTTGGGCCATTGCCGTCAGCGTACTGGCTGTCAGTATTTTGGTTTCCCTCTCCATTAAATTTTGATAATAAAAAGGCATGGCGAAGGAAAGCGTTAAAACAGGTATCACAATACTCAGCAGAAAAAGAACAATTAATTTAAAACGTAATGAATAAATAAACCTCATAAAATACTTCACACCCACTGAAATAGAATTCTATATAAGTATTACTAAGTACTTATTTTAGTTCACGGTTCACAGTTCACGGTTCACGGTTCACAGTATTTTCTTGGCTAATTTCTGTGAACTGAGAACTGTGAACCGTGAACTAAATAACAATAATGTAACATACTTAGTGTTATTTATATATATTCCATAATAAACTTTGTTATAATTTCTATACACGTTCAAAATACAAAAGTTAATATAAATTTAATAAGTATTATAACAAGTTAACAGAAAAACGACAAGTGGTGTAAAAATTTTATGCACTTTGTATAGAAATGAGCGCTGCTATTATAGTTTTGTGTCATATGAACATGCCGGAGTCCATGTTATAATTCAAATATAGCTGCAAATAAAATAATAAAAGTCAAGGAGGCAAATTTCAAATGAGGAAAAAAACCAAAAGAATAATTGCAGTATTGATGTGTACACTTTTAATTGTGATGAGTTTGGCAGGATGTGGTAAGAGCAGCAGTGAAAACGCTCAGGACGGGCAAAACCAGGGTGCTGCCGAAACAAAAAACGATTCTGCCCAAAAAGATTCAGGAAAAGTAACAACCATTACCTATGCAATATGGGATAAGAACCAGGAACCCGGCATGAGGGCAATGGCAGACAAATTTGAAGAACTGAACCCTGGTATCAAGGTAAAAGTTGAAGTTACCCCATGGGATCAGTACTGGACAAAGCTTGAGGCGGCAGCAACCGGTGGTGCACTGCCTGACGTATTCTGGATGCATGTCGCACAATTCAAGAAATATGCAGATGCTAAAATGCTGATGCCTCTCAGTGACAAAATAAAATCCAGCTCGGAAGTAAAACTGGAAAACTTCCCCGAAGACCTTGTTAAGACATACGAATACGATGGAGAGTTGTTGGCCATTCCAAAAGATTTCGACACCATCGGCCTCTGGTACAACAAAACAATGTTTGATAATGCCAAAATACCGTATCCGGATGAAACCTGGGATTGGGATAAGCTTTTGGAAGCGGCAAAGAAATTGACCGACCCTGCAAAAGGCATCTACGGATTTGCTGCAACACAGCCTGATAACAACCAGGAAGGCTTCTATAACGCAGTTTATCAGAACGGCGGAGAAGTTATCTCAAAGGATAAGAAAAAATCAGGATATGACAAGCCTGAAACCATAGAAGCAATCAAGTGGTGGACAGATTTAATTCATGTACACAAAGTATCTCCTACACTAGAGCAGTTTGCCGATACCGGAGCAACAGATATGTTCAAATCTGGTAAACTGGCTATGATCCAGATGGGCTCATGGATGGTAACCGACATGAAAAATACCGAATATGTAAGAAAAAATTGTGATGTAACCGTTCTTCCCAAAGGAAAACAGCGGGCAACCATATATAACGGTCTTGGAAATGCCGGTGCTGCAAATACCAAAAATCCGGAAGCAGTATGGAAATTCCTAAGTTTCTTGGCTACAAAGGAGGCAAACCTCATCCAAGCACAGCACGGGTCTGCTATTCCGGCATTTAAGGGCACCCAGCAGCCATGGATAGAGTTTAACAAAGACTTTAACTTGAAGATTTATGTTGACCAGCTTGAGTATGGTGTAATTTACCCCAACTCAAAGACTAGACCGAAGTGGCAGGAAGCAGAAAATGACATACTGAAAAAAGTTTGGACAAAGGAACTGTCTGCTGAAGAAGGCGGCAAACAGCTTGCTCAAAAGATGGACGAATATCTGGCAGAAGAGTAGGAATTTGTCGAAAAGGGGTGTATATTTTTTAGTTGAAGAATAATGTGAAAATAGTTTGAATCCTAAGAGGCGGAATTTAAAGCTTGCGCAAAGAGCCGTAGACAAAGGTGCGCAATTGTGAAACCCGTTCTTTACCTCGAAACTCTGCGGGTGAAACAATGCGCCTTTGTCCGCATGAATAATAATATAAGCTGATGGCAAAACATGGAATACATGTTGCTGCTCACCTAGGCAAAATATATTTTCAACTAAATTAAATGCATCCCATATTTTCAATTTTATGTGAGGTGTAGGTATGGTAAATCAGCAAATCAATACAAGTACGGCAGTTATTCAACAACAGAAAAAAAGCAGTGCCATGATGAAAAAAAAGCTCAACGACTACGCCTGGGCTTATTTTATGGTTTTTCCCACAATGGCGGGACTTATTATCCTGAATATTTGGCCCATTTTCCAGACTATTTATCTCAGTTTCACCAAATATGGCGACTTTGGAAGGACGAAATGGATTGGAATGGGAAATTACGTAAAATTATTTCATGACACAGTTTTCCTCAAGTCAATGTACAACACATTCGTCTATACCATAGGTGTTGTGCCTTTTGGCGTATTTCTTTCTTTGGTGCTGGCAGTCTTGCTAAATGCCAATATAAAGGGAAAGACTATTTACAGGACTATTTACTTTCTTCCTGTGGTTTCTACACCGGCAGCCATTGCCATGGTTTGGAAAATGCTGTTTATTACCGACTACGGATTGTTAAATTACGTATTATCTCTTGTAGGAATAAATAAAATTCAGTGGCTGACAAGTCCTAAATTTGCAATTATTTCTGTTATTATTGTGGGTATTTGGAGCATGGCAGGCTATTATATGGTTATTTTGCTATCAGGACTTCAAGAAATACCAAAAACCTTCTATGAAGCAGCGGATATTGACGGAGCCGGACCTCTCTATAAATTTTTCAGGATTACCATTCCACTTGTATCGCCAACCCTGTTTTTTGTTGTAGTATTGTCCTTGACATCTTCACTGCAGGTATTTGATACCATTTTCATGATGTTTGAAAAGAAAAGTCCTGTGCTGGAAGACGTGCAATCCATGGCATACCTGTTTTACAAGTACGGATTTCAAATGAACGAAAAGGGTTATGCCTCAGCAATTGTAGTGGTGCTTCTTGTAATTATCTTGTTAATTACAGCGATACAGCTAAAGATGCAGAAGAAATGGGTCCATTACCAGTGATGATACAGGAGGTGGTTTTGTGCAAAGAAACGCTAAAATCAATATAGGAATTATTCATACAGTTTTAATCATATTTTCGGTATTGATGGTTACACCCTTTATATGGATGGTGCTTACTTCTATTAAATCTTTTGGTGAAGCTACGGTTATTCCTCCAATAATTTTTCCTAAAGTACCCGTATGGCAAAATTATTCAAAAGCAGTGGCAATATTGCCTTTCGCTGCCTTCTACTACAATACCATTGTAATGATAGGGGTAAGGGTACTGGGAGTGTCCTTGTTTAGTACTATGGCGGCCTATGCTTTTGCCAGGATTCGGTTTCCCGGTAAAAATTTGCTTTTTATATTGGTTTTAATGCAGCTTATGGTACCGGGACAAATATTTATTGTTCCCCAATATATGTTAATGGCAAAGTTGGGCTGGCTAAACACCGTCAAGGCTTTAATCGCACCCGGTATTGTAAGTGCTTTCGGAACTTTTCTTTTAAGGCAGTTTTTTATGGGCATACCCAATGACCTGGAGGAGGCGGCGGTGATCGACGGATGCAACCACTGGCGAATTTACTGGAATGTAATGCTTCCCCTTGCCAAGTCTGGATTAGTTGCTCTTGGAATTTTTACTGCACTATTTGCATGGAAAGACCTTATGTGGCCTTTGATTGTCAATATTTCCATGCAAAAAATGACACTGGCTTCAGGATTGGCTTCCCTTGTGGGCCAGTACTCTACCGATTACCCGGTCCTCATGGCAGGTTCCGTTATTGCCATATGGCCAATGATTTTAGTGTTTGTTATTTTCCAGAAACAATTTGTGCAGGGAATTGCCTTGACAGGGACAAAAGCGTAATGTAATATAAAAAATAAAATAATCCCGGGGGAGTTGATTTCGATGAGAAATCATAAAAAGCTGGCAGTTTTAGGCGCCCTGCTTGTGTCTGGCATAATGCTTACCGGTTGTAATGGCAATGTACAATTAAAACATGTGGAAGAAGCCAAAAAAGATTCGGGAGTAAGAATCAGTATTTATTATCCAAAAGGGATGACTGTAGAAGGTGTTATAGAAGAAATTACCGCGAATTTTAAAAACGAGAATCCCGATATTATAGTAGATTTCAATGCAAGCACGACGGAATATGAAAATATCATGAAAATAAAAATGGCATCCCGCGATATGCCTGACGTATTTGGGACGCACGGATGGGCAGTCAGGCGTTACGGGGCATTTTTAGCCGACTTGAGCCACGAAGAATGGGCGCCGAGGGTTAAAGACTCCATTAGGCCCATTGTAACGGATAAAAACGGAAAATTGTATGTCTTGCCCATGGATGAGGATAGGACAGGCCCAATCTTCAACGTAGAAATTTTGGAAAAATACGGAATAAAAGTACCGGCTACGTTTGACCAATTGATTGCCGCTTGTGAAGCAATCAAAGAAAAAAGCAACGGGACAATTATTCCAATGTATATTGATGGAGGGAATCCCGGCGGGATTGGCAACTTTTATGATTTGTATTCGACTCCTCTTTTAATCAGCCCGGAAAATAATTATGCGCAGGAAATTCTGGATGGTACGTTTGACTGGTCTAAATATGACTTATTATCTGAAAAACTTTTGGAACTTAAAAACAAAGGACTAATTAATAAGGATGTGTTAACGGCGAGAAGTTCCGATGCAATCGCAGCATTTGCGGCAGGCAAAGTTGCATTTGCAGGTGTCAGCAATCCTACCATCATCGGTGAGGCAAAGAAAATCAATCCGGATCTGAAGGCCGGCATCATGCCCATTCCGGCTATGGTGGAAGGAGATGAGCCGACCTTTGTGGGAGGAGAGAGGACAACATTTGGAGTATGGAAAGATTCTCCCAATATAGAAGTTGCCAAAAAATATGTTGCTTTTCTGGCGCGGCCCGAGAATATCAGAAAAGTTGCCGAAGTTAACCGAGTTCCTGCCGGCCTTACGGGTGCAAATGAAGATCTAGGTGAATTAACCCCTTATTATGAGAAATATCGTAATTTACGTATTTTCCCGTATTTTGACCGTGCATATCTTCCCAGCGGCATGTGGGATGTTATGTGCAAAAACGGCCAGGATTTGCTCGCCGGTGCAATCACACCGCAACAATATTCTCAAAATATGAAAAAAGAATTTGACCGGTTGAGAGCGCAAAATAAATAGTCTCAAATAATTGCCTGGGAGGTTGTCCTGGGCAATTATAATATGAAAAAGTAAAATCAATACTTAAAACAGGAGGAGATTATGAGCATTATTTATAATGAGTCGAATAGAATCTTTCATTTACAGGCCAAAGATACAAGTTATGTTTTGCAGGTCTTGGAACGGGGCTATGTTGCTCACCTTTATTGGGGGAAAAAGGTAAAAACATCCAATTTGTCTCATCTATTACAATTTAAAGAGAGGGCTTTTTCTCCTAATCCGTATCCATACGACCTCAGCTTGTCTTTGGATACCCTTCCGCAGGAATATCCGGCATATGGGAATACGGATTTCCGTAGTCCCGCATACCAGATACAACTTGAGAATGGCTCTACAATTTCGGATTTAAGGTACAAATCCCATAAAATTTTAAAAGGCAAACCGCAATTAAAGGGTCTTCCGGCTACTTATATTGAAAGTGAGGATGAAGCGGAAACATTGCAGTTGGAATTGGTTGATACGGTAACCGGCCTGGAGGTGATACTATCCTATACAGTTTATGAACAATTTAATGCAATTACCAGATCAGTACTTTTTATGAACAAAGGAAACCAACCATTAAAAATCCTTCGTGCTTTAAGCATGAGTGTTGATTTTTCAGATGCGAATTTTGATTTCATGCAGCTTTCAGGAGCATGGGCCAGGGAAAGGCATATTAAAAGGCGTCCACTGGTATCGGGCAGCCAATCGGTTGAAAGCCGCAGGGGGACCAGCAGTCATCAACAAAATCCTTTTATAGCACTTTTACGCAGAGATACCAATGAGGACTATGGAGAGGCTTATGGTTTCAATCTGGTCTATAGCGGGAATTTTCTTGCTCAGGCTGAAGTTGACCAGTATGATAATACGCGTGTTTCAATAGGTATTAATCCGTTTGATTTTACATGGATACTGGGACCGGGTGAAGAATTTCAGACACCGGAAGTTGTACTTGTTTATTCGGACAGCGGTATAGGAAAGATGTCCAGGACCTATCATAAACTATACAGGACCAGGCTCTGCCGTGGACAATACAGGGACAGGGTAAGACCTATCCTTATCAATAACTGGGAAGCGACATATTTTGATTTTAATGCCGAAAAAATTGAAAGTATCGCAAAGAGTGCAAAGGAATTGGGCATAGAACTTTTTGTTCTGGATGATGGATGGTTTGGTAAAAGGGATCGTGATAACTGTTCATTGGGCGATTGGTTTGTTAACAGGAAAAAGTTCCCGGAGGGATTGGAAGATATCGTAAAAAAGGTAAATGATATGGGGATGCAGTTTGGCTTGTGGTTTGAACCAGAGATGATTTCAGCAGATAGTGATTTGTATCGGGCACATCCGGATTGGTGCCTGCATGTCCCCAATAGGCCCTGTTCCGAAGGAAGGAACCAATTGGTCCTGGACCTGTCGCGTAAGGAAGTATGCGACGCCATCATCAAAATGGTTTCCGATATTCTTTCGAGTGCCCCGATTACTTATGTAAAATGGGATATGAACCGGCATTTGACAGAAATAGGTTCGGCCAGTCTGCCGGCTGAAAAACAGAGGGAAACAGCCCACAGATATGTCTTGGGGCTTTACAGGATTATGGACGAGATTACCAGGGCCTTTCCACACATCTTATTTGAAAGTTGCTCCGGCGGAGGAGGAAGGTTTGATCCCGGCATCTTATATTATATGCCGCAGACGTGGACCAGCGATAATACTGATGCGGTATCCAGGCTGTATATCCAGTATGGTACCAGTATCGTTTACCCTGTTAGTACCATGGGTGCCCATGTTTCCGCTGTTCCCAACCATCAGGTGCACCGTAATACTTCTCTGGAGATGCGTGGAAATGTAGCGATGTCAGGAAATTTTGGTTATGAACTTGACCTTACAAAGTTAACCGAAGAAGAAAAAGGAATTGTGAAAAAACAGGTTGCTTACTATAAAGATATCAGACACCTTGTCCAGTTTGGTGAATTTTATCGTCTTATAAGTCCTTTTGAAGGAAATGAAGCGGCATGGATGTTTGTCTCGGAAGATCAAACGGAGGCTTTGGTTGCTTACTTTAATATACTGGCTCAACCAAATCCACCGATGAAAAAGTTACGGTTGAAAGGATTAAATCCTGTTATAAATTACAGGTTAATGGATACCGATAAAATTTATGGTGGAGATGAACTTATGTTTATTGGACTCAATATTCCTGAATTAAAAGGTGATTTTCAAAGTGTTGTATGGAGATTCAAAATTAGTGACTAATACATGATACTACTCATCCTGTACGATACATTTAATAATATTTAATAGGGGCGGATCTGCGTATCCGCCCTATGTTTGTGTATTTTTATAGTGTTTTTTCTCCCGGTTTCCAGTCGACCGGACATAATCCACCAGTCTGGAGTGCATGCAGCACGCGAAGCGTTTCATCTACACTTCTTCCAACATTAAGGTCATGAATCACCGAATACCTTAAAATTCCTTGAGGGTCAATGATAAATAATCCTCTTAAAGCAATTCCTTCTTCTTCAATCAAAACGCCATAGTCTTTTGAAACGGATTTTGTAAGGTCGGATGCAATTGGGAAGTTCAATTTGCCAAGCCCGCCTTTACTTGGATCCAGGTTAATCCATGCCTGATGGGAATACTGGCTGTCAGTACTTACAGCTAATACATCGGCACCGGCATTTTTAAAATCATTGTATCTTTTACTGTATCCGGTAATCTCCGTCGGGCAGACAAAGGTAAAGTCTAATGGATAGAAAAACATTACAAGCCATTTCCCCTTATAGCTTTGCAAGCTTACCTCTCCAAATCCCTGTCCATCTCCCAAAGCGGTTTTCATTGAAAAATCGGGAGCTGCTTTTCCGACTAATCTTTCCATAATTATGCCTCCATTCAGTAATGAAATTTTATTTCGGTATTATTTATACCCAGAGCAAGTATAAATAATCATAAAAGTTAAAAAAGTAAATACCAGTTTACAAGTTTATTGCGCAGCATCATCTAACCCAAAGAAGGTGTTAACGGTGTTTTTAACAGCAGAATAAATTTTATAGTTTTTGAGCCGCTGATATTGAGTTGTTGCAGCAAAACCAAGTACAGAGTATAATAGAAGTGTAAAATTCCTTTGTTTTATATAAATATAAAGGTAACAATCATAAAAGCGCAGTGCTTTTATTCTTAATTTATGGGGTGCAGCAGTATGAAAAAAATACATTTAAGACCCGGATTATCGTTAAAAGACCAACTTTTAATATATTTTATTTTAATCGCTTTTATACCTACCAGTATAATTAGCATCTATTATTATATTACTTCAAAGAGTGCAGTGAAAAAAAGTGTGGGTGATAGCCACTATAAGATTATTTCTCAAATCATGAACAATATTGAGAATCATGTTGAACAAGCCAATCAATTGACAGATTGGATATATGTAGATAAGGATATTATGAAATTACTTAAAAGAAATCCTACAGAAGTAGATAATTATGATCAAGAAAAGAAGCAAGTGATTGAAAGTATAGAAAAACAATTCAAGTATCTTCCGGTTACAAGTTATATTTCTTCATTTTTTATTCTTGGGAATAATTCACTTGACTTAAGAAATGGTCTTGATGCCTACTTGATTGATATAAACGATTTGAAACAGGAGGAGTGGTTTAGAAAAGGAGAACAGGCCAACGGTAAGGTTGTATGGGGTGGTATCTTTAAGAACTATACAAATATTTCGGATAATAAATATGTCATTCTTTTATACCGACAAATTTTAGATATAAATAGTGGCAAGAATCTCGGATGTTCTATTTTGTTTTTTAGGCAGAAATTTTTTGAGGACTGTTATAAAGGAATACCTCTAGAAAATGGAGAAAAATTTTATTTGATTGACGAGGAGGGCAATGTTCTGTTTAGTAATCAGATAAACTTGGTTGCTAGTAATATAAAAAATACTGAAATGTTTGCTAAAATGTTAAAGGATAATTCATATTTTTTTGAAATAGATACTGATGGAAAGAAGAGTCTTATCGTACATAAAATATCTTACAAGACAGGTTGGAGAATTATAGAAGTTGTTCCTATGTTTCAGATTGAAGAGCAGCTAAGAATTGTTGCAAATACAACTATCCTGCTTATTGTGGGCACAATGCTGATAAGTGGATTTCTTTCATTTTACTTGTCCGGTAATTTCACAAGACCAATCCAGATTCTGGTAAGACAGGTCAATGAGATTGCCAAAGGAAATTTTAATTATTCAATCACTTTAAATAGTAGTAATGAAATAAGTGAGTTAGGCAAAAGTATTACCAAGATGGCGACAGATATACAAAATCTTATTCATCAAAGCCTTCGAAAAGAAAAGGAAAAGCGAGAAGTCGAAATAAAAATGCTTCAAAACCAGATAAATCCACACTTTTTGTATAATACGTTAAATTCTATAAAATGGATGGCTGCAATGCAGGGGGCACAAGGAATAAAAAAAATGGTGGGTTGCTTGGGAAGGCTTCTCAAAGCTGTTTTGGGGGATATGAATGAAAAAATTACTCTTAGTGAGGAATTAGATATTCTAGAAGATTATATACATATCCAGAAAATTCGTTACAAAGGCAAGGTTAATTTTGAAAAAAAGTTACAGGACGAGAATTTACAAAGATGTTTAGTGCCAAAATTTATTTTACAGCCAATTGTAGAAAATTCAATATTTCATGGAATTGAACCTAAGAATGGAACCGGTAATATACTGCTATCAGTCCAAAAAGACGGCGGAGATCTTAAGTTGGAAATATGGGACGACGGTGTGGGGATCAGTAAAGAAAAAATAACGTCTATTTTGGAAAAAGACAATGACAGTGGAAGTGGCAGAGGTATTAAAGGTATAGGACTAAGTAATATTCATCAACGTATAAAACTGATGTATGGAGAGCAATATGGTCTGCTTTTCGAGAGTATAGAAGATAAGTATACAAAAGTAACTGTAAGATTGCCAGTAGTATTTTGTGAAAGTGAGGATGACAACATTGAAAATATTGATTGTTGATGATGAAGCAGTTGTACGGGTTGGTCTTAAATCTATGATTAATTGGGAAGAAAATGGATTTGAGCTTATCGGGGAAGCAAGCGACGGCAAAAAGGCATTGGAAATAATTTATGACACCCACCCTGACATTGTCATTACAGATATCAGAATGCCGGTCATGGATGGAATAGAGCTGATGAGGCAGATTATGCTGTTGACCAAAAGTCCCAAGGTAATTGCTTTAAGCAGTTATGATGATTTTCAGCTGGTAAAGGAAGCTATGAAGCTGGGAGCAGAGGACTATATACTTAAGCTGGAAATGGAGCCTGAACATCTGATCAGGATATTGGAAAAAGTACGTGCCAGGATTAAAGAAGAAAATGAAAATGAAGATAAAAAGATGAGTTTTGACCGTCATGTAAGGAAAAACCTGCATGTAATGCGAAGGAACTTTTTAAGAGATATTTTAAGCGGTTTTTATACAGATGAAGAAGAATTAAGGCAATCCATGGAATTCTTGAATATTCAATTAAATGCGCAACATGTTTATTGTATGATGATGAAGATTGGAGAAATGCACCGGTTTGAAGAAGTATCGGATGATGAATTACATGTATTGAATTGTTCAATCATAAACATCACCGAAGAAATCGTGAACGATTCCCTAAATGGATACTGTTTTGAAGGAAAACCCAGTGAGTTCTATATTCTTGTTTCTTCAAAAAATGGTAACGTAGAAATTAGTGAGAAGCTTATTATGACAGTAGCACAGCGGCTAATTGAAATGTTGAAACAGTATTTGGATATAACTGCGGTATTTGGGGTGGGTGAAGGTGAAAGAACAATAAAGGGAATACGCGAGGCCTATTATCAGGCAACAGATGCCGTAAAATACCGGTTTTTCAAGGGAGATAAGGGGATTATTCTATGGAACGATGTAAAGGAATGTGGATTCCAAAAAGACGAAATTTCTATATTGAATATGAAGGAGAGATTGCACAGAGCATTAGCTTTTTATAGTAAAGATGAGATAGAAGAATTATCTGCAAGAATTCTTAAAGATATTTTTACATTGCCTTTAAGTCCGCAGTCTGTTTTTAATGTAATGCTGGAACTTCTTTACATGATATCAGAGTTTTGTGAAACAAACCAACTAAATATTATGGATATAATGAACAGAAGCTACCGTTCTTACCATCAACTTTTATACATAAAAAGTATTAAAGAGGCTAAAGAATGGATCCGTATGGTGATGGAGGATTTGATATGTTATATAAAAAAAGAGGAGGAAATGGACTATCCACGTATTATTGTAAAGGCGAAAAAATATATTGAAGAACACTATAATGAAGATATTTCACTTAAAGAGGTAGCAAATGAGGTCAATTTAAACCCTTCCTATTTTAGCACATTGCTTAAACAGTACATCGGTAAAAGCTATTCGGAATATCTTACTCAAATGAGAATTGAAAAGGCCAAAGTACTGCTACAGACAACTCAATATAAAGTATATGAAGTTGGCTTGAAGGTGGGATATGAGAATACATACTATTTTAATAGAATTTTCAAAAAAATAACCGGAATGAGTCCAGGGGAATTTAAGAATTCAGTAAAAATGCAATAAATCTGGGGATAATACAATAATATTTATAATTTTCATTTACGATTAATTTCAACAATAATTATAGCTAAATAACGATGCAAATTTACCAATGGAAATGCAACAAATACAATAATCCTCCATTTTAAACCCATTAAAAAAAAGCTATCATAAAAATGTAGAACAAATTAATGTGTAGGAGGAATAAATATGGAAAATGCAAAAAAACGTATAGCATTATTACTCACGTTCTTAATGGTTGTCACATTCTTTGCAGGATGTGGAAAAAAAGTAGAACAGACGCAGTCTGCGGCGAACACAGAAAAAAAAGAATCTAAAGCACAACCAGAGGAGAAAGAACAGGTAAAACTAAAATTTTCTTGTTGGGACTATGAAACATCAGGGTATGACAAGGAGATTATTGAGACTTTTAAGAAGATGAATCCAGATATAGGTATTGAAGTGTTGGATATTGCTGCAAAAGAATATGCAGATAAATTAACCGTCATGCTAGCCGGAGGGGAAGCTATTGATGTATTCTATGCAAAGGACCCTTCAAGTTTTGCCGGTATGGTTCTGAAAAATCAGATAATGCCTATCGATGAACTAGTTGCAAAGGATAATTTGAACTTAGAGCCATATGGCAGTATGATGGAGAAACTTAAAATTGATGGTAAACTTTACGGATTACCATATCGGAGTGATTATTGGCTGTTATTCTATAATAAAGACTTATTTGACCAGGCAAAAATTGCTTATCCGACTAATGACTGGACTTGGAATGATTTTAAAGAAACATCTAAAAAATTGACTTCAGGTGAAGGAAACAATAAGATTTATGGTTCATATATTCAGACCTGGGCTAGCGCGTACTTTTTGATGGGCTTACAAAAAGGGGCGGGCAACATGGTGGAAGGCAGTTACAGTATGTTGAAGGATGGTCTGGAGCTGCTTTGTGATATACAATTAAAAGATAAATCTGCTGCTGACTATGCAACCAACAAATCTATGGGGGCTCACTATAGAGGAATTTTTGAGAAAGGCAACGTTGGTATGCTATACATGGGCACATGGTTTATCAATGCACTGGTAAAAGATAAACAAGATGGTAAGCACAATATAAATTGGGGCATAGTTCAAATGCCAGTTTGGGAAGGGAGTAATGACGCTACTATTGGTTTAACCACTCCTGTTGTAATTAATTCCAAAACCAAGCATAAAGATGCAGCCTGGAAACTTGCGAAATTTATAGGAGGTAAAGAAGGGGCAAAAATACTTGCGAAAAATCTTTTGATTCCTGGATACATGGATGAAGAAGTTATGAAAATATTCAATGAAAACCCCGATTTTCCGAAAGAGGGTCAGGATGCATTAAAAACAAATAATATATATTTAGAGTGGCCTGCACATAAACTTAGTGGGCTATTAGGAAAAATGGTAGATGAAGAAATTCAAATGGTAGCAACTGGAAATAAAACGGTTGATGCTGCGATAGCCGATATGGAAAAGAGAAGAAAAGAAATTATGGAGCAAAATAAATAAAAGTTTATGGCTTCTCAATGTCCTGCGTTTTGCTGCAGGGCATTGAGAATATATTGGGGATAAAGGAGAATCAAAATGACAGAAAAAAAGTCAAAATCTAAAAAAGGAAAAGCAATCATACAACGAAATAGAATTACTGCATACTGCTTTCTTCTTCCAAATTTTATTGGTTTTTTTATCTTTACTTTTATTCCTGTATTGGCAGCTTTTGTTTTAAGCTTTATGCAATGGGATAGTGCCAATCCTGCAAAATTTATAGGACTGAAAAATTTTGAACTCATGTTTAAGGACAGTAGCTTTATTATTTCCTTTTGGAACACTATTTGTTATACTTTCACCACGGTACCTTTAACCATTATTGTAGCACTTGCATTAGCAGTTGCCCTGAACAACGGAGTGAAAGGGATTACAGTTTTTCGTGCCATTCATTTTTTTCCGCATGTTGCTTCTATAGTAGCTATTTCGGTGGTGTGGCAATTTTTATATAATGCAGATTTCGGACCCATCAACATGTTCTTAAAAACCATGGGAATCAATGATCCTCCGCGGTGGACGGCCTCGGTTCAATGGGCTATGCCGGCCGTAATTATCATGAGCGTATGGAAATCGGCCGGATATTACATGGTGATGTTCTTATCAGGTTTAAAATCTATTTCAAATCAGCTCTATGAGGCTGCCACTATCGATGGGGCAAATGCATGGGAGAAATTTTGGAGTATTACGCTTCCTATGCTGAGTCCTACAATGTTTTTTGTTGTCATTATGTGCTTAATCAATTCCTTTAAGGTATTTGACCAGATTTACATCATGACAGAAGGGGGACCTGGTAGAGCTACTTCTGTTTTAGTTTATCAAATATATTCTCAGGCATTTATTAACTTTAAATTTGGCTATGCTTCTGCAATGGCACTTATTCTTTTTTTGATTATATTTATTATTACGTTTATTCAGTTTCGTTTTCAGGAAAAGTGGGTCAATTATACCAATTAATTTAAATTGTCAGGAGGGATTAGGCTATGACAACAAACATTCATGTAAATCCGATAAAACCGTCAACATTGTCACGTATTACAAAAATGAAGTTATATCATATTGCGGGTAAAACTTTCCTTTACGCTATTATTGTTTTTTCATCCATTACCATGATCTTGCCTTTTTTATGGATGCTTTCTGCTTCTTTGAAAACAGAGATGAATGTTTTTGATTTTCCGATAAATTGGATTCCAGAGAACCCTGTGTGGTCAAATTACATAGTCATATGGCAGAAGATTGATCTGTTGCTGTTTTACTTTAATACCATTAAATTAACGTTTATCATTACAACGTTACAGCTTGTAACTTGCAGTTTGGCGGCTTATGCCTTTGCGAAAATTGAATTTCCCGAACGCAATCTTTTGTTTTTAGGTTATATTGCTACTATGATGGTGCCGTTCCAGGTGGTTATGATTCCACAATTCATTATAATGAAGTATCTGAATTTAACGGATACCCATATGGCCCTTATATTGTTGCAAGCTTTTAGTCCGTTTGGAGTGTTTCTTATGAGGCAATTTTATTTGAATATCCCTAATGAATTATCAGAAGCTGCAAGAATAGATGGCCTTAGTGAGTTTGGGATATATTTGAAGGTAATGCTGCCACTGGCAAAGCCGGCGCTGGCCAGTTTAGGTATTTTTACATTTGTATTTGTATGGAATGATTTTCTGGGGCCTTTAATTTATATTAACTCTAATGCAAAGAAAACTATCCAATTGGGGATTCGAATGTTCATTTCGCAGTACTCAGCTGAATATTCCCTGATTATGGCAGCTTCGGTTTGTTCGTTGCTTCCTGTAATCATTATATTTATAAGCGCACAGAAGTTCTTTGTAGAAGGTATTGCAATGTCAGGACTAAAAGGATAATCTATTTGAAATTGAGGTGAATGAAATGACAAACAAGGCAGATAATTTTGTTAATTGCATTCATAACGAAAACTATGAAGATGAATATTTATCAAAGAAAATTACCAGTGATTCGATGATTTATGACGGCGGAAGGGATAAAGAACTGCTGAATGGATGGTGGAATTTCGGAATAGACCAGTATGATACCTGTCTCAGAGCAAAATGGTATGAGGAAAAATACCAGGACGAGGAGGGAAGATATAATCCGATCGATTTTAGCTTTGATGATTGGGAAAAGATATACGTCCCATCCTGCTGGAACATGCATCAGGAGAAGTTATTCCTTTATGAAGGAAGTATCGTATATACACGCACTTTCAAGTATTTCAACAAAGGGGAAGAAAGAGTTTTTATAAAATTCGGGGCTGCAAATTATGATGCAAAAGTATTCTTAAATAAGGAATATCTTGGATATCATAAAGGAGGTTCAACACCTTTCTATGTTGAAGTTACCAGCTGTTTGAAGGAGATTAACAGGATCATCGTGGTGGTAAACAATACCCGCAAAAGAACGAATGTGCCTTGTGAAAACACAGATTGGTTTAATTATGGCGGATTGTACAGAGATGTGGAGTTAATAAGGCTTCCGGGAACATTCATAAAGGACTTCACTATTACGCTTATGCCCGGCAGCAATTTTAGCAAGATACAGGCTGGAGTAACAGTGGATGGTCCTGTTACTGAAGGTACGGCCAGGTTAAGAATCAACCGGCTAAACGTTGATTGCGAGATCAGCATAAGCAATGGTAAAGGTTCTGCCTTTATAGATACCAGTCCGGAACTGTGGAGCCCTGAAAATCCGGTGCTGTATGATGTATCACTTTCATACGGCAAAGATGTTATACATGAAAATATCGGATTTCGTGAAATCAAGGTGGTAGGGACAGATATATACCTCAATGGTAAGAAAATATTTCTAAAAGGCATCTGTACCCATGAAGAAAGTGTCGTTAATGGAAAAGCGGTGACCGAAGAAGAAATCCGTGAAAATTTCAAACTGGCAAAGGAAATGAACTGCAACTATATGAGGCTGGCGCACTACCCCCATACCGAAAAGGCTGCCAGACTGGCGGATGAAATGGGAATCATGCTTTGGGAAGAGATACCTGTTTACTGGGCGATAGACTTTAATAATGAAGAAACCTACAGGGATGCAGAAAATCAATTGACAGAGTTAATTAAGAGGGATAGAAATAGGGCAAGTGTTATCATATGGTCTGTTGGAAACGAAAATGCAGACACAGAACCCAGACTAAAATTTATGAGTTCACTTGTTAAAAAGGCAAAGGAACTGGATTCTACGAGACTTGTGTCGGCTGCATGTATGCTCGACCATGTAAATCATATTATAAACGATAGGCTTGCGGAGTATCTGGATATCATCGGTGCAAACCAGTATTATGGCTGGTATCAGACCGATTTCAATAATCTCATCAAACTTTTTGATAACAGTAAACCAGGTAAGCCTGTAGTAATATCAGAGTTTGGCGCAGATGCAAAATCTAGGCAGAGAGGTACAGTGGATGAAAAAGGTACGGAAGATTGCCAGCTTGACATTTTCAAAAAACAGGTGGATGTGTTGGGAAGAATACCTTATGTTAAAGGAACAAGTCCCTGGATTCTTTACGACTTCAGATGTCCGAGAAGATTGCACTTTACACAGAACTACTATAATACTAAGGGCCTACTTTCAGCGGACAAGAAGTATAGAAAACCGGCATTTTATGTAATGCAGGAATTTTACGCCAGTAAATAGAATATAATGTAAAGTTGTGGAGGTAGAACGGGTAAAGCAGATGATTTGAAAAGTCTGTAGAGAGAATCAAGCTTATGCACTACAAGGGGTGTATATTTTATTTTATATTTGAAGAATATTATGGAAAGAACGTTGCGAAAAGGCTTAGAGCCTGTTAATAATATTCTTCAAATATATTAAATGCCCCCACTACAAGCACAATTGCAGAGAAAATGTACACATGCTTATTTTGATGCTAACGAATAAGTTTATAAGCGAAAGAGGAGAGAAACATGGATACTATCAGCTCCAGTATGATAAAAAACAGTTTATATAATGGAAATCAGAAAGGGTATAGCCTTTTTAATGAAGCCAGAAACAATGATAATTTCTTAAAAATTAAAAACCATCCCTTTTTAAAAGAGTATTACAATGCGATTAAGACATACGCGGAAGGTATATGCTATAATAAGCTTCCAGATTTAAGCTTTCACTTATTTCACCAATTCAGTATCGATGGAAATCGAATAATATATGAAAGAGAGTACTTTACCCGTTGGAAAATCCTGTTCTCTCTCGCAGCTGTTACTTTGATTGACCAGACGGACCAATATATAAACCAAATTGAAGATATGCTCTGGGATTTTTGTGACCAGTATACATGGGCTCTTCCTGCGCACCTTCCAACCAGTCTTGAGGGGATTAAAAACAATCCTTGGCTTTCGGAAGAATTTATTGACCTGTTCGCTGCAGAAACGGGATTTTCCCTTGCTGAAATCAATTATTTGATTGGTGATAGAATAAATCCAATCGTAGTTGACAGAGTGCAGAGGGAACTTGAAAGAAGGATTTTAAAGCCCTTCATGGGAGAGCATATGTTTTGGTGGGAAACAGCCAGGATGAACTGGGCTTCTGTGTGTGCGGGATCCATCGGCTGCACTGCCATTTATATGGTTAAAAATATTGAAAGGTTAACATTAATACTTCAGCGTGTTATTGGCATTCTTGATTCTTATCTTGAAGGCTTCGGGGATGACGGCGCTACTCCCGAGGGTCTAGGGTACTGGCGATATGGCTTTAGTTTTTATGTGTTTTTTGCAGAACTTTTGAAGGAGAGGACTAATGGGGAAATAGATTTATTCCATACCGGGTCTAAACAAGATAAAAAGAGAAAGATTGCTGAACTCCCGGCAGCTTTACAGCTTTCAAATGGTATAACGACGAATTTTTCAGATTCTTTAGAAATTTTCAAACCCAATATTGGGTTGTTTCAACGCCTTGAAAGTATTTTTGGAGATATGGGGTACGACTATAGTTTATGTTCGTTATATGGTGAAGATCATACAAATAAATGGACCTATCTCATAAGGGACCTTTTTTGGGGGGTTAGTGCAAACATAGAGAGTAAAAGCAGGCTGAAAAAAGGGAAGTATTATTTTCCGAATGTACAGTGGTTTATTGAAAAATATGAGAGCTTGAACGGGGATTTAATTGCTTTTGCCGCAAAGGGTGGCAATAACGATGAACCGCACAACCATAACGATTTGGGACATTTCATCCTGCATTATAAAGGTTTCAATTTACTTCCGGATTTGGGCTGTCCTGAATACACAAAAGAATTTTTTAGAGATGGGACTCGATACAGCTTTATTAATGCGTCCTCTTTGGGCCATTCTGTTCCGATGATTAACGGACAGCTCCAAAAGCCAGGTATTTCATCGGCTGCCAAGGTGATTCATATAAAAACGGAAGAGAACAGCAGCGAGTTTTTGCTCGACTTGACAGATGCATATTCAGTGGATTCCTTGAGCCTTTATACACGAAAGTTTGAATTGATAAAAAACAATTGGAATGAGAATATGGGAGAAATAGCTGTTTTAAGTATTCAGGATAGATTTACATTCAATAGGGGCGGTAATAATGTGATAGAAGCTTTTATTACCCATTATAAACCGGAAGTTCTCAAGGAAGGACAAATTAAAATATCTGAAAAAGATGTAGCCGTTCTTATGCAATACGATAGCGGTAAATGTTCCGCTGCCATAGAAGAACATGAATATTCCGGGCATTTTGGGGAGAAAAAAATTGCTTTTCGAATTGTACTGACACTATTGAACGAAGGGGAGGATATTTTATTCCATGTCTGTTTTAGTGTGTTAAAATAGAATAATTTCTAATATTTTGTAAGACTGCATGTTTAATAAATATACTTTTGACAGGTAAATTTCTAAACAGAATGGGAGGGAGAAAATTGAGACAGATAAGAGATGAAGGGATCAGATTTCCTGATAGGTATGACAAGCTGCCAGGGGTCACTAAGGAATTTTGCGAGAGTTCTATTAAATATATATTAAAGAAAATTGATGAAAACCTTGAGAAATTTACATATAGGTTTCCAGCACCGGCTAGTGTAAATAATGTATATCCTGCCATTGACAATACCGATTGGACGTCAAGCTTCTGGACAGGAATGCTGTGGCTGGCCTATGAAGTAACAGGAGATGAGAAATACCGCAGGGTCGCGGAAATACAACTTGACAGCTTTAAGAAGCGGATTGATGAGAAAATATGCATTGATACCCATGACCTTGGATTTTTATATAGCCTTTCGTGTGTGGCTGCCTACAAGCTGACCGGGAATGAGGAGGTTAAAAGGACTGCATTGATGGCTGCAGATCTGTTAATAACCCGATACTTTGATAAAGCAGGGATAATACAGGCATGGGGAGACTTAAATGATCCTGGACAAAGGGGAAGGATGATTATTGACTGTTGTATGAATCTGCCGCTGCTCTATTGGGCCAGTGAAGTGACCGGAGATAAAAAATATTATAACATTGCGTACAGCCATGTAAGCCAGGCGATGAAATATATCATTAGAGAAGATGCTTCAAGTTATCACACCTTCTATATGGATGTTGAGACAGGAAAACCGAAATATGGCAGGACTGCACAGGGCTATTCCGATGACTCTTGCTGGTCAAGGGGCCAGGCGTGGGGCATATACGGCTTTTCTTTGAGTTATATATATTCGGGTGATTGGGAGCTTATGGAGCTGGCAAAAAAGGTCACCAATTATTTCTTGAACAGGTTGCCCGAGGATTACGTTTGCTATTGGGATTTAATTTTTACTGACGGACAAGAGGAGAGGGACAGCTCAGCTGCTGCCATTGCGGCATGTGGTATGCTGGAAATTGCGAAGCACTTGCCTCTTAGCGATCCTTACAAAAGAATATATGAAAACGCTGCTTTAATGATTGTCAAGTCACTTGCGGAGAATTATACAACTGCAAGCTGTCCACAATCCAACGGGATACTTCTCCATGCGGTTTACAGCAAGCCCCATAGAAAAGGGGTCGATGAGTGCAATATATGGGGTGATTATTATTATTTTGAGGCACTGGTGAGACTCATAAAGGACTGGAAGCTGTATTGGTAGCTTATAAGAGGCGGTTTCAAAAAATTTATGAAGTATGCCATATATTTAAGGAATATATGGCTATACATATTTTTATTATTACGCTGCTGACATTTGAGAATTGAAGTGAAGACAGATGATGTTTTTGCATCAATAAAGTTTAAAGGATGTGGGCAAATGCCAGAAAAAATATATGATAGAAAACTTTGGGTAGACATACTTGTTAAAATATCAACACCTGTATTGGAAGCATTAGCTGAAAGAAGACTTAAAATAAGTATGCCTGTGGAAGGTAGGCATGATAGAAGACAATTTTCACACCTTGAAGCATTGGCTAGAACTCTTGTAGGGGTATCTCCCTGGCTTGAGTGCTGTAATCTTCATGGGGAGGAGGAAGAACTCAGACAAAAGTTTAGTGTTCTGGCAAGGGAGGCGATTGACGCCGCGACCGATCCAGGTTCGCCTGACTGTGTCAATTTCACCTTCGGGGATCAACCTATCGTAGATGCGGCTTTCCTAGCTCATGCTATTCTCAGGGCTCCGAATGAACTATGGCTGAAACTGGATGACCGTGTTAAAACAAATCTCGTCACGGCACTTAAAGCTACAAGAACCCGCAAACCGTACTATAATAATTGGCTATTATTTGCTGCAATGATTGAAACCGCTTTCTTCAAAATAGGAGAAGCGTGGGACCGGATGCGTGTGGACTATGCGTTGAAGCAGCATGAACAATGGTACTTGGGAGATGGCGTATATGGTGATGGGCCTGAATTCCGCTGGGATTACTATAACAGTTTTGTAATACAGCCCATGCTTGTAGATATCATTCTTACAGTGGGTGATGAATATGAAGAATGGGAAGCTTTAAAAAGAAACATATTAAAAAGGGCACAGAGATATGCTGCAATTCAGGAGCGTATGATTTCGCCAGAAGGGACATTTCCGGTAATTGGTCGTTCTATGGCCTACCGGTGTGGGGCTTTCCAGCACTTGGCACAGATGGCACTCCAGAAGAATTTACCTGATGAAGTTTCCCCATCCCAGGTAAGATGTGCGTTGACGGCAGTGATTAATAGAATATTCAGTGTACCCGGCACTTTTGATCAGGATGGATGGCTTAAAATTGGCTTTTGTGGTAGCCAGCCCGATATGGGGGAAACATACATATCAACTGGCAGTCTCTATCTTTGCATGGGAGCATTCCTGCCGCTTGGACTTCCACCTGAGGATGAATTCTGGAGTGATGCACCGAGTGAATGGACTTCTCAGAAAATTTGGTCGGGACAAAATGTAAAATCTGATCATGCCCTATAAAACATCCTATTACACTGATACTACGGTAATAATTAACACAACTTTAACAAAAATATAAATAATTTATGTTATAATTAAAAGAATAAATATATATTGTATTCACCATGGGGGAATTGTATGAGCAGGAAAAACAAAAGTGAAATTATTGCCGGAATTGATGTGGGTTCTCATGCATTAAGAATGAAAATCGCTGAAGTGTGGGAAAACGGGGAAATAAAGACTTTGGAAATGCTGAGGCATCCTATATTTCTTGGCCGTGATACATTTGCCATGGGAAAAGTAAGTTTTGAAACAGTAGACGAGACTTGTGAAATATTAAAAGGCTTTAAGCGGTTAATGACCGATTATCATATAAAGACATACAGGGCAGTGGCAACAAGTGCTGTCAGGGAAGCACAGAACAAGGATTATATTGTCGACCAGATTAAATTGAAAACAGGACTTGACATAGATGTAATAAGTAACTCTGAAGAAAGATTTTTAACATATAAATCTCTGAGGGAAAAAATACCGAATTATAGAGAAATAAGAAATGCGGGAACAATGATACTGGATATAGGTTCAGGGAGTATACAAGTATCAACGTATAATCATAAATCCCTTGTATTTAGCCAGAATATCAAGCTTGGTTCGCTAAGGATTAGAGAAATTCTTGCCAGTATAGAGGGAAGGACGCTGAATTTTCCGAAAATACTGGAAGAATACATCGTTAGCAATATTGACAGATTGAAAGTTTTTCAACCACAGGATACTTATAAAAATTTTATAGCTTTGAGTGGAGAAATCAGAATTATCAGCAAGTTATGCAATAAAACCGATGATCATGAAAAACTGAGATTTATAAAAAGGGAAGATTTTGAGACTGTTTATAAAGAGCTTATGTACAAGTCTGCCCATTCGCTTATAAAGGATTATGGTGTCCCTCATGAGAGTGCGGATATTCTACTGCCTTCTATGATGATTTTTAAAATGTTTTTAGATATGACAGAGGCTAAAGGTATGTATGCCCCGCAGATATCACTAGCCGATGGGATTATCTCGGATATCATAGACAGAAATTTTGATACACAAAGACAAGAGGATTTTGTGGAGGATATTATTTCTGCAGCTGGATTTTTAGCCCGGAGATACCGGTATGATCAACCTCATGCACAGGATGTAGAGCAGAAGTCTCTTGCCCTGTTTGATGCACTTTATAAGCTGCACGGATTGGGAGGACGGGAGAGATTGCTGCTTCAGCTGGCTGCCATACTGCATGATATAGGAAAATATATTAATTTTAATGAGCATTATATACATTCCTATGAAATTATTATGGCTTCCGATTTAATTGGTATTTCGAAGGAAGAGCTGGAAATTATAGCAAATGTAGCAAGATACCACAGCAGGGAGGTACCAGGATACAGTCATGAAAACTTCCGCAAATTGGATGAAAAAAACAGGGTTATTGTAGCCAAGCTGGTTGCAATTATAAGACTTGCTGATGCACTGGATAGAAGTCATAAGCAAAAAATCAGAGGAATGAAGATTAACCTTGAAGAAAAGGAAGTAATCATAAAGGTAGAAACTGTAGAGGACGCCTTATTAGAAGAATGGACTTTTGAAACAAAAGCAGAATTTTTTCAAGAGGTTTTTGGCGTAACACCCATACTAAAGATAAAAAGGAAGATAGGATATGAATGAAATGAGCTTTAACAAACCGGAATATTTTATTAACCGGGAATTAAGCTGGTTGGAATTTAATGATAGGGTTTTAGAGGAAGCAAAAGATAGAAGTAATCCGCTATTAGAAAGGATAAAATTTTTATCTATTGTGAGCTCCAATCTGGATGAATTTTTTATGATTAGAGTTGCGTCGTTAAAGGATCAGGTAAATGTAGGGTTTAACAAGCCTGATCCGGCTGGTCTTACACCTAAACAACAGTTAAAAAAGATTTCAATAAGAACTCATAAAATGGTAGATGAACAATACAATATGTTTAACAGGGCTTTGCTTCCCAGACTGAAGAAAAACGGGATTCATATGGTTTATGAAGAAGACTTGACCGATGAGCAGAGAAACTTTTTGGATGAATATTTTACCAATGAAATTTACCCTGTTTTGACGCCAATGGCAGTAGATTCCAGCAGGCCTTTTCCTCTTATTCTAAATAAAAGTCTAAACTTGGGTGTCCTGATTAAAGATAAAGAAACAGAAAACCAATATATATTTGCAACTGTACAGGTACCCTCTGTACTACCCCGTATAGTGGAACTCCCCAGTCCCGGGTATGGCAGCAAACACTTTATTCTTCTGGAAGAAGTCATTACGATGTATATAGGCTGCCTATTTGCAGGGCACGATGTCATCTGTACTTATCCTTATAGAATAACCAGAAATGCAGACTTAAGCATAGAGGAAGATGAAGCGGAAGATTTACTGCTGGAGATTGAAAAATCTCTCAAGAAAAGAAAATGGGGTGCGGCCATAAGGCTGGAAGTGAGTTGCGACATGGATGAAAGACTGGTCCATATTTTAAAAGATGCATTGGAGACCCATCAAGATGATATCTATTATATCAACGGGCCTTTGGACTTGACATTTCTTATGAAAATATATTCCTTTGAAGGTTATGAACATTTAAAATATCTTCCACATTATCCTCAAACTCCTCAAGACTTACCGGAGGAGCATAATATCTTTGAAGTAATCAACAATGGAGATGTTTTATTACATCACCCCTATGAGGCTTTCGAACCTGTGGTGGAATTTGTCCAGGAAGCCGCACGGGACCCAAAGGTGCTGGCAATCAAGCAAACGCTCTACAGGGTAAGCGGTGATTCTCCCATTGTTAAAGCTTTGGCTGAAGCGGCAGAACGGGGAAAACAGGTAACAGTGTTGGTGGAAGTAAAGGCCAGATTCGATGAAGAAAATAATATTCAATGGGCAAAAAGATTGGAAAAGGCAGGATGTCATGTTATTTATGGACTTGTAGGCTTAAAAACCCACAGCAAAATTACGCTTGTTGTGAGAAGAGAAGAAAAGGGAATTAAAAGATATATTCACCTGGGTACAGGGAATTATAATGATGTTACTGCCAGGTTCTATACCGACCTGGGGTTGTTTACAAGTAATGAATACTTTGGGGCCGATGCGTCTGCTGTATTCAATATGTTGTCTGGGTACTCCGAGCCGCCGGAATTATATAAGTTAGAAGTGGCGCCTCTGGGGCTAAGAACTAAATTTATAGAGCTTATAGAAAACGAAATGCATAATGCTTTAGTCGGTAAAAAGGCTCGAATTATAGCCAAGATGAATTCTTTAGTAGATATTGAAATTGCTACGGCTCTTTACAAAGCTTCATCGGCAGGAGTAAAGATAGACCTTATTGTAAGAGGGATTTGCTGTGTAAGGCCGGGTATGCAGGGTATCAGTGAAAATATTACAGTACGGAGCATTGTAGGAAGGTTCTTGGAACATAGTAGAATTTATTATTTTTATAATGACGGCAGAGAGGATATCTTTTTATCCAGTGCCGACTGGATGCCCAGAAACCTGGACAGAAGGGTAGAATTACTTTTCCCCATTGAGGATAGGGTATTAAAAGAACGGGTACTGGGCATTCTTGATATCACATTGGAAGATACTGTGAAAGCGAGAATATTAAATTCTGAAGGGAAATATAAAAAAGTTGATAAAAGGGGGAAAAAACCTTTGAATTCCCAGGAGTATTTTTGCCACCTTGCATATGAACAAGTAAAGCGGTATAATAGAGAACGGATTACGCCGGTTTTTGAGCCAATTACTTCAGACGGTGTGTTTAATAAAGATGAAGAATAATTAAAATAGAAGGTGGAAGATATTGAATAAAAAATTTGCCATCATAGATTTAGGCTCTAACTCAGTCCGTATGATTATCATGAAGGTGTATGAAGATGGCTCGTATAAGATGATAGACCAGGCTAAGGAAATGGTAAGGCTCAGCGAAGGGATGGGTGAAGAAAATACGCTTAAACCCATGGCAATAAAGAGAACCTTGTATACATTAAAGCTTTTTAAGAAATTGATAGAGGTACATAAAGTAGATGAAGTCTTTACCATTGCTACAGCAGCTGTACGCAATGCCGTCAATCAGCGTTTTTTCCTTGATAAGGTTAAATTTGAGACAGGCTTCGATTTCCAGGTAATATCCGGTGAAGATGAAGGCTATTATGGCTATCTGGGAGTAATCAATACAATACAAATAAAGGATTGTGTAATCATAGATACAGGAGGAGCAAGTACCGAGCTGGTCCGGGTTGAAAACAGGAGAGTCAAAAATGCTGTAAGCTTGCCTTATGGAGCTGTGGTATTAACAGAAAAGTTTTTATTAAAAGATGTTATTACGTCGGATAGCCTTGAAAAGCTGCAAGAATTTATGTACAAACAGTTGGAAGATATAAAGTGGTTAAAAGAGGCGAAAGGGCTGCCTATTGTTGGGCTGGGAGGGTCAATAAGAACACTGGCAAAGATAGATAAAAAGAAGGCCGGTTTTCCTCTTGAAAGCTTACATAATTATCAGATGTCCTATAATGCAGTAACCTATGCCTATGACAGAGTAACAAAAAGCAACCTCGAGGACAGGAAGAGCATTCCGGGTGTGGGTAAAGAACGGGCGGACATCATTGCAGCCGGACTTGCACCGGTAAGATGTTTAATGGACTATCTTAAATCAGACACATTGATCATCAGCGGCAACGGCCTGAGAGAAGGGGTATTTTTTAAGAAATATCTTGAGGTATGTAACAATGGAGATGAAATCGTTAGCGATGTCCTGCGCCATAGCATTGAAAATACGTTGAAAAATTATGATGTCAATATCGGGCACAGTGAGCATACAGAAAAGTTAGCCCTGTCTCTCTTTGACCAGATGCAGGAATTACACGGCTTGGGTGAAGCAGAGAGAAAGATTTTAAGCACTGCGGCCTTACTGCATGATATAGGGATGTATGTTGACTACTACAACCATCACAAGCATGGATTCTACCTGGTATTAAATTCAAGGATCAATGGATTAACTGCCAGGGAATTGGTAATGTGTGCATTTATCGTTGCAATGCATGAGAATGAAGATTTCAAACAAGACTGGAAAGAGTATGATGCACTGATTGATAAAAGTGATTATGAAACTATTAAAAAGCTAAGCTTATTTTTAAGGATAGCAGAAAAATTGGATAGAAATGAATATGGCAGTGTTGAAGATATAGCCTGTTATATTACTGACGACAGTATCCAAATTATGCTTAAGTCCAGCAATTATCCTGAACTGGAGATTGCGGCAGCTATGAAGAGTGAGAAGAATTTTGAGAAGTTGTTTAATAAAAAATTATATATTGTATAAACTAAAATAACTGTACCATTTTACCAGTGCATTTGATATTATAAAAAATATTAAATGCACTCTAATTTTTTTTGTTGCCCAAGTTCTGTACAAATGACTCAGGTGCGATTTGTAAATTGTTTTCCAGTAATATATTAGAGTACATTCCAATACATACCAACGTTCCGATGGCATTAGAAGTATAATTGTATTACTTAACATATTTTGATAAATATTTACAGATTAAGGTTATAGTGACCCTTGAAAACTCCATAATATAACAATTAATACCAATTGCTATGTTGGAAAGAAGGATATGGGCTGCATGCATTCCATAAACTTTTGGGTCAAAGCACTTATTTGGGGAAGCACAAACAAAACGCTATGACGGATCTTCTGAATGTTATCATCAGAACCGTAACCGCTATCCACCCTTAGTATGAGTCTGTTATCCTTTGAATATCAGAAAGCTTTACCAGTGTATCTTTAACAAGATAATTTTGCTACAGGGGACAATTCTCACCTACTGTTGTATTATGGTGTCCAATATATTACATTTTTAATGTTGATTTTACTGCAATAACTCATTTTTATTAAGTTCTGATTATAAATATACAGTGAATGCACCTTTGTAAGACCTAAAAGCAGTATAATTATTCAAAAGATTTTATATTTTTGAGTTATTGCAGGAGAATCAATGTTTACATTTATACGAAACTTGCTTTGTTAAAAATGTTGACTTTATAAATAAATTGATATATAATTATCTTGTCAACGTGCCCGGGCACGTTGACAAGATAAAATCTAAAAGGAGGAATTAAATCTATGGCTTTAAAATTAGGGGTTATTGGTACGGGAGCTATTGGTCAGGATCATATTCGCAGAATATCTCAAAATTTATCAGGAGCTAGAATTGTTGCAGTTACAGATATTGATGAAGGACGAGCAAAAGCAGCTGTTAAAAACTTAGAGGGAGTAAGGATTGAAAAAAACGGACAAGACGTGATTAGAGCTGCTGATGTGGACGCAGTTATTGTTACTTCTTGGGGACCGACTCATGAGGAATATGTTTTGGCATCTATTGCGGCAGGTAAGCCGGTATTTTGCGAAAAACCATTAGCTACCACTGCAGAGGGCTGTATGAACATTGTTAAAGCAGAAGTTGCGCATGGCAAACAATTGGTACAAGTAGGTTTTATGCGTCGGTATGACAAAGGTTATCGTGCTTTAAAAGATGTAATTGTAAATGGGAAGATTGGAGAGATATTAATGGCACACTGTGCTCACCGCAATCCATCGGTGCCAAGCAGTTATACCACTGATATGGCCATTACTGATACGGTTATTCATGAAATCGATGTCTTACGATGGTTAATCAATGACGATTTTATTTCGGCTCAGATACTTATGCCCAAGAAGACCCGTCATGCAGAAAATCATCTTCAAGATCCCCAAATTGTTTTATTGCAAACTGCAGGTGGAGTACGAATTGATGTAGAAGTATTTGTAAATTGCCAGTATGGGTATGATATTCAGTGTGAAGTTGTAGGAGAGACTGGGACTGCACGATTGCCAGAACCGTCCAATGTCCTCATGCGTAGTGGTGCTCAACGTTCTGTAGAAATTTTAACAGATTGGAAAAAACGTTTTAGTGATTCTTATGATACTGAGCTTAAAGAGTGGATTGATTCAGTTAAAAAAGGTCAGTTCCATGGTCCTTCAGCTTGGGATGGTTATGTTGCTGCAGTGACAGCTGATGCTTGTGTGAAAGCTCAGCAAACAGGTCAAATAGTTCCAATTTCTATTCCAAAACGTCCTGCATTATACAATTTGCAAGAAAGGTGATTTAAAAAATTAATAAATTTAAAATTTGGAGTGCTGGATATATCTATTATTTTTAGTTGATGAATATTATGGTGAAATATTGCACAAAAGCTTGGAGACCAGAATAATATTCATCAACTAAAACTAAAATAACTGAACTTACGCAAAAGAATTTAAGATAAGGCATATCAGGACTTTGAGAATTAAATAAGATTGTAAAGCATGTTGCAGCAGGATTTCCACTATTTATAGATATATTATATATACCTGACATGATTCTGGAGTTAGTATATAAGTTTCATCTTGATAAATTTTTGTTTCCCGAAAACTTTACACTTGTATTTGTAGCATATAGTCTTAAGATGTAAATATTTCTTAAAATATGTTAAGTAATACAATTATACTTCTAATGTCATCGGAACGTTGGTATGCATTGGAATGTACTCTAATATATTACTTTAAGTTTTTTGGTATTGGAATTAATGATAAATTTTACCAATAAAGATATTCAGTCGAATTGTGAAAATTGTAAAAATTTTTGAAAGATTTTTATTAAAATATTGACTTTATATACTAAAGTAATGTATAATAAACTCAAACGTGTCCGAGCACTTAGTTGGGAGATAGATATGAGGGTTACTATAAGATCAATAGCTGAAGCAGCAAATGTATCAAGGGGAACTGTTGATAAGGTTTTAAATAATAGGCCGGGTGTAAGCCAAGAAGTTAGAGAAAGGGTAAAAAAGATAGCAGAAGAAATGGGATATAAGCCAAATGTTGCCGGCAAAGCGTTAGCTTTTCAAAAAAAGCCATTAAGAATCGGCGTTATCATTTTAAACAAGTATGACCCTTTATTTCAGGAAGTTTATGAAGGTGTAAAAAGAGCTTCTTATGAACTAAAAGGATTTGGTATTGCTGTGGAATGCTGCGTCATGAGCAGTGTCAATGTGCAGGAACAGTTAATGTTTATTAGAGAGTTACATAATAAAAATATATCTGCATTGGTTTTATCACCACTAGATGAAGAAATAATAAGAGAAGAACTTAAAAAACTTACTACTCAAAATATAAAAATTATAACTTTCAATACTGATATAACCGGTATAGAGCGAATGTGTTTTGTAGGTCAGGATTTGAAAAAGAGCGGAAGAGTTGCTGGAGACTTGATTGGCAAGTTACTTCCGAATGGAGGAAATGTACTAGTAATAACTGGAATTGGAAAAATTAAAGCTTTACAAGAAAGACTTGCCGGTTTTAAAGAAATTATTGAGCAGGAATATCCAAATATAAATATCATTCAAGTTTTAGAAAATATACATGATAGTCAATCTTCATATCTGAAGACGGTTGAATTTTTAAAAAGGCAGGACTCTTTAAATGCTATTTATGTAACAAATGGAATAGGAACCGGAGGAGTTGGCAAGGCTATCCAAGAATTAAACAAACGACACATTAAATTTGTATGTTTTGATAAAATTCCCGAAACGATAGAGTTAATAAAAGATAAAATAGTAGATTTTACTATAACTCAAGACCCTTTCATGCAAGGATATTTGCCAATCAGGATACTGTTTGAGTACTTTTTCTACAATAAATTGCCTGATAGTCAACAAATATATACTAAGATGGAAATAATAACAAAAGAAAATATAGATATATAATTTTTTTTTACATTTCACGTGCTCGGGCACAAAAGTATAAAAACTAGAAATACACTTAACTATATAAATAGAATTAAATATTTTATACAAAAGCACTGACTAGTTATGCAAAATATTTAGCGCATTATATATAGGTAGTTCTTATTTTATATAATCATCATTAATTTTCTGATAAATATTCAATTTAATTGCAATAATTTTCAATGCTTAATTTTACGGCTCTAATATCTTGACTTTTTGACAATTCAGAATATATAGATAGTATTTATTGCAGCTCATAATTTTCCTTAAAATGTTATTTGATTATGATTTATTATTCTTTAATAGTTGATATAAAACACAGCTTTTAATTAAAGTTCTTAAAAAAATTTCTATAGTTATAAACTAAGTCCTTATTATTATATATAAGGATTTAGATTATATAAAAATATTATATTTTTAGAGGAGGATGTCTAATGAAAAACAAAAAACTTTTGGCTGGGGTACTGATTTTTATGTTGGTGCTAAGCTTATTTGCAGGATGTGCCCAAAAACAAACGGCACCTAATAACTCGTCAAGTGAGCAGCAACCTAAAAAGGAGGAAGTAAAACAAGAGGATAAGACACAGAAAAAAGTTAGAATCGGTGTTTCAATGTCTGATTTTGATGATAAGTGGCTGTCTTATATGATAGATGCCATGAAAGCTTATTCTAATACTTTAGCGGATGCAGAGGTAATATTTGTTGATGCGAAAGCTGATACAGCAAAACAGTTGGCACAGTTGGAGAACTTTATAGCTCAGAAAGTTGATGTAGTTGTAATTAACCCGGTAGATACGGATGCTACAGAGCCTTATACCAAGATGTGTAAGGATGCAGGCATTCCGCTTATAAGCGTTAACAGAATATTCAAGAATCAGGAAGAGGCTACAGCATATGTAGGTTCAGATTCTATTAAGGCCGGTATCATGCAAATGGAATATTTAGCCGAAAAAATGGGTGGAAAAGGTAATATTGTAATCCTCCAGGGCGACCTGGCACACGAAGCAGCAAGAATGAGAACTGAGGGAGTTAAAAAAGTTATAAAAGAAAAATATCCTGATATTAAAATTGTTGCAGAGCAAACAGGAAAATGGCAGAGACCATTAGGGATGCAAATAATGGAAAACTGGCTGCAGTCCGGTATGCAAATTGATGCTGTTGCCTCTAACAATGATGAAATGGCAATCGGAGCTATCCTGGCAATTGAGCAGGCTGGAAAGTTAGGAAAAATTCTTGTTGGTGGTGTGGACGCTACTCCTGACGCACTGGAATTTATGAAACAAGGCAAATTGAATGTAACTGTGTTCCAGGATGCGGCAGGACAGGGTAAAGGCGCAATAGAAGCAGCTTATAAAGTAGCAAAAGGTGAAAAAATTGACAAAACAATATGGATCCCGTATGAATTAGTAACACCTGAAAAATGTGATGAGTATATCAAAAAATGGCAAAAGTAAATAAATAAACTGTTGACTAACTTGGAAATAAAATCATATAAAGGATACCGTATAAGATTAGGTATCCTTTATATGAGAAAATGAAAAAAGATTAAAAATTAGAAAATGAGGTAATGCCTATGACTAAGGAATATATTTTAGAAATGAGTAATATTTCCAAATCGTTTCCCGGTGTTAAGGCTTTAGACAACGTCCAGTTAAAAATCCGAAAAGGGACAGTTCATGCATTAATGGGAGAGAATGGCGCCGGTAAATCAACATTAATGAAAATACTGGCTGGTATATATCAACCCGATGACGGCACCATAATTTTCAAAGGAAA